>JAGVWH010000024.1 GCA_018304365.1 Nanobdellati archaeon | reverse complement strand
GGCATTCCAGATCTAAGACCACCATATATGATTGAAGCCGACAAGAGCAAATAGTTTTAAACCGAATTCTAACATTTAACTTGTGCCCAGATCGCATAACCCGGTACAGAGCAAAAGACTACGCTTTTTGCTAGTCTCCTCTGCGGGAGATTGCGCAAGCCTGGAAAGGATAAATACTAGAGAGCTTGTTTCCGCAAGGATATGCAGGTTCAAATCCTGCTCTGGGCGCTTAAAAAAGTTTAAAAAGCCTCAATAGACGAATTTACTATTGAATTCACCCGCGAGCCTAAAGCGTTAGTGGGTTGTTATGCGTTTTGCATAACGGAAAAATATATGGTGGAAAACACAATTACAGAGAAGAAACAAATAGTGCAATCTGAACCTAGTTCAGCTGCGCCTAGCCTAAAATCGTCTTCGGAATTTAGAAATCTAGTTAGAATTATAGATGTTGATATACCTGGAGATGTTTCTATTTTTATGGCACTTACGCGAGTAAAAGGTGCAAGTTTTATGTTAGCAAATGCCGTAGCCAATACATTGCATCTTAACAGAACAGAAAAGTGCGGAAATTTCTCGCAGCAAGAAGTAGAAAAAATTGAAGACGTTATGAAAAATCCTGCAAAATACAATTTGCCAAAATGGTTATTCAATAGAAGAAAAGACAGGGAAACAGGAGAAGATAAACATCTTGTCGGCTCAGATTTAGATTTCGCTAAAAATATGGATATCAGATTCCTAAAGAAAATAAGAGTTTACAGAGGAATAAGACACGCTAAGGGCTCTAAGAAAGTAAGAGGACAGAAAACGGGAAGCTCTGGCAGAAAGGGACGTTCTATTGGTGTAGCTAAGAAGAAGGACGTAAAACCAAGCAAGGAGAAATAAATTAAATGAGACGCGCAAAACCACGATATAAATCACCAAGAAAACCTTGGGAGTCAAAGAGAATTAAAGAAGAGAATGAAATAGTTAGAGGATATGGTCTTGTAAACAAACGCGAAATTTGGAAAACTGCCGACAAATTGAGAAACTGGAGAGAGCAGGCAAAGAATATTGTCTCTATAATTAGCCAAGAAAAAGATAAACACAAGAAAATTTTACTTGATTCACTTGCAAAATTCGGAATTGTAAAACAGGATTCAGATGTCGAAGAAATATTAGCACTTACGATGAAAGATTTATTTGAGCGAAGACTTCAGACAATTATTTATAGAAAAGGATTAGCAAGAACTGTCAAACAGGCACGCCAATTTATAGTTCACAATAAAGTTTTAGTAAGCGGACGAAAAGTTAATTCGCCATCTTATATGGTACGAGTGGACGACGAAGTAAAATTTGTTGAAGGTTTCGAACCTAATACTGAAGTTGTAGCAGAAGTTGTGCAATCTGAACCTGGTTCAGCTGCACCTCGCGCTGAAAGTACTACGGAAGTAAAAGAAACAAAATCTGAGGCGGCAGCGCAATCTGCTGCAGAGGTTAAAGAATAATGGCAGAAAAAACAGGCGTAGCACATATTTATGCATCTTATAATAATATTATAATCCACATTACAGATATGACAGGAGCTGAAACTCTTGCAATCGCATCAGGCGGACAAGTTGTTAAGGCCGACAGATTAAGACCAACACCAACTGCGGCAATGCAGGCTGCTAAAAAAGCGGCAGCAGATGTTAAGGAAAAAGGTGTAAATAATCTTTATGTTAAAGTAAGAGCGCAGGGCGGACATAACGGCGCAAAATATCCAGGACCTGGAGCACAGCCAGCAATTAGAGCCTTGACAAGATCCGGACTTAGAATACTTGGCATTGAAGATGTCACTCCGATTCCACACGGCGGATGCCGAAAGAAAGGTGGAAGGAGAGGAAGGAGAGTATAATGGACTTAAAAGTAATAAAACAAACAGAAAATGAAATTATTGGAATAGTTGACAAAACGTCACCAGCACTTATGAATGCATTAAGACGTGCAGCTTCTTTTGAAGTACCAGTATTAGCAATTGAAGAAGTAGATTTCAGACAAAATTCATCTGCTTTGTGGGATGAAATGGTAGCTCTACGACTTGGTTTAGTACCTTTAGTCTCAGATTTGAAAGGCTATACGCCAGTTGATAATTACGATCCGGAAAATTTCAGCGCAAAGAATTCTGTTAAAGGAACTTTGAAAGCTAAGGGACCTGTAACTGTTTATGCCGGAGATATAAAATTCAAAGATCCAAGTGTAAAAGCAGTCTATCCGAATATACCTATTGTTGAATTACTTGAAAATCAAGAAGTGGAACTTGAAGTTGTTGCCATAATGGGTAAGGGTATCGAACATTCAAAGTGGAGCCCAGGACATTTGTTCTATAGAGGTTATCCTGAATTTGAAGTAACTAAAAGCACAGATAAAGTTTTGGAATTAGTTCCAGCACTCCAAAAGTCAGGAAATACTTTGAAGATAAAAGACGAAAGCAAATGGAATGAAGGTTACGAACATATCTGTGAAAAGAATGGTGTAAAAGTAACAAATAGAAATGACAAATTTATTTTTATATTTGAAAGCTGGGGTCAGTTGACTCCGAAAGAAGTGCTGAGTGAAGCAGTAAATATATTACAGGAAAAGCTCAAGGGGGTAAAGCTCTAATCCCTTTTGATGCGTGCCGCGCTTAACTTCGTTAGCTGATCCGCACTCATCACATTCGTGCGGGGATGGCGGAGCGGTCAAACGTGCTTGACTAAGGATCAAGTGGCTTAGTGCCTTCGGAGGTTCGAATCCTTCTCCCCGCACTCAATTAAACTAACTATGATAAATCAAAACCCAACGACAGAAAATGTAAGTTTTGCTCACAAGAGGTTCGCAAAATGAAACCAACAGGACCAACAAATATTATGACACGAACGCTCATAACTGAGCTTCATAAGCAGAAGGCTCCAATTTGGCACAGAACTGCCTACGAATTAAGTAGAGCTACAAGAAGCAGGCGTGTTGTAAATGTATCAAGTTTAGAAAGATTTGCAAATGAAGGTGATACTGTTTTAGTTCCTGGTAAAGTTTTATCTGCGGGCGAGCTTGGCAAGAAACTTAATGTCGCTGCCTGGAACTTTTCTGAAAAAGCTGCTGAAAAAGTCATCAAAGCAGGCGGCAAAGTTATGACAATTCCAGAATTAATTCAAAAAAATCCAAAAGGAACAAAAGTGAGGTTGTTAGGATGAAAGTAATAGATGCAACAAATTTAGTTTTGGGAAGAATGGCAACAAAAGTTGCAAAATTCGCACTTAGCGGTGAGGAAGTCGCAATCGTAAATTGCGAGAAAGCTGTTATCTCTGGCCGACAAAATTCTATTTTAGCAAGATACAAAGCAAGAGAAGTAAGAGCAACACCTTTTCACGGACCAAGACGAAGACGCCATCCGGAAAGAATAGTTAGCAGAGCAGTACGTGGAATGCTGCCAGCAGGCAAATGGACAGAAAACTCAAGAGGAAGACTTGCATTTGGCAGAGTAAAATGTTATTTAGGAATCCCATTAGAATTAAAAAACGCACAATTGGAAACAATTGAAAAGGCATCGTTTTTGAAAGTCACAACTCCATACTATTTGACAATTGAGAAATTATCTCAGCTCTTAAAAGGAGGTCATAACTAATGGTAGGCTTAAATGAAAGTACATTGGATAAATTTATTGGCGAGGAATAAAACCAGTTCCGGTTATATGCGATGATAAGATAATAGATTTAATTGATTATGCCGACTTTATAGAATTAACAGAAAGTAAATTAAGCTTAGAAGGTTTGGAGGCGGTAATGCATGGCAAAAACAATTAAACAAAAAAGCAATGTGGTATTGACATCGGGGAAAAGAAAGACAGCAATAGCCAGAGCTTTTGCCAAGCCAGGCAAGGGAATAATTACAGTAAACAAAAAACCAATTGCAATTTATACTCCAGAATTTGCAAGATTAAGATTGGAAGAACCGATGTTAATCGCTGGCGATATCGTAAAAGCATTTGACATTCACGTTGATGTAAGAGGCGGAGGCTGGTCAGCTCAAGCCGAAGCCGCAAGACTTGCAATTGCAAAAGCAATAGTGCAGTTAACAAATTCGAAAGAGCTAAAGAAAAAATATCTTGATTACGACAGACATTTGCTTGTAGCAGATACGCGTTATAAGGAACCAAGAAAGTTTGGTACGCATAGTAGAGCTAGAGCAAAGAGGCAGAAGTCGTACCGATAAGGAGATAAAATGATAAATCTAAATTTAATGAAAGAAAATGCGAATTTAGCTAATCATTTTGCTCAGGAGTTCGTAAAATGATAATACCAATAAGATGTACAAGTTGCGGAAAGCCAGTAGCACATTTATGGGCACAATATAAAGAAGCAATTGCTAGCGGAGATGAACCAACAGAAGTAATGGACAAACTTGGTCTTAAACGCTATTGCTGCAGAGCTTTATTCCTTGGACACATAGATTTATTAAAGACTGTCGCGCGCTATAAAAAAGATTAGTATATGGCTTCAATTGATCCATTCGTGTTCAGTCTTTTGGCAGTAGCCGTTGTTTATAGCCTTATAGCTATTTTTCTATACAAAAATCGCGCAAATGTCCAAATCCAATGGATGCTTTTTATTCCAATTATACTTTATAGATCTAAAAGAACGATTGAACACGTTAGGAAGCTCGGACGAAAATATGCAAAATTCTGGCAAATTTATGGAACTATTGCAATTCCGATAGCTTTTGGCGGCATGATTTTTATTTTCGGATTTTTGGCATATCAAGTCTATAAAATAATTCTAAATCCAAGTTTAGGCGCATCTGTGCAGTTTATTCTCCCTGGTGCAGCAGCATCGAGCTCTGGAATTGTACAATTTATTCCAATTTGGTATTTCTTAGGCGCATTAGCAATAATACTTGTAGCTCACGAATTGATGCACGGTGTTGTTGCAGAAGCTTTCAAACTTAAATTGAAAGCCGTTGGCTTTGGACTTCTTGCAATTATACCTTTAGCTTTTGTTGAGCCGGATGAAAAACAATTTAATAGAGCTTCGTTAAGAGCAAGGGAAGCTGTACTTGCAAGCGGCGCATTTACTAATTTTGTTGTTGCAGCAATCGTAATTGGCTTGACAACTTTTGCAGTCGCTCCAGCAATAACACAAACTTTTGATTTCAATGGCGTAATTATAGAAGATGTAACAGAAAGTCTGCCCGGAGATTTGGCAGGTTTAGAAAAAGGAGATGTAATAACAGCAATTAGTGGAGCTGAATTTAGCTCTGTAGACGAATTTATTAAACTTCTAACTGCTAATAAACCAGGGGATAGCGCAGTTTTAACCACAAATAACGGAGATAAAATAGCTACTTTCGGAGCGAATCCAGAAGAGCCCACCAAACCTTATCTCGGAATACAATTTAAAGGAGATGTAATTGTCAAACCTGAAATTGCAAATACATTTGGACAATCACCTTGGATATTACAATACATAGCTCAGTTCTTTTTCTGGCTGTTCATACTTAATATCGGAATTGGATTGTTCAATTTACTTCCAATTGGGCCACTAGACGGCGGAAAAATGGCAAATTCCCTTGTAGCAGATATTATGAAGAACAAAACTGCTGCACAAAAAGTTTTTATGCTCATCAGTTATTTGTCACTCGCGCTCTTGATATTTAACATATTTGGACCATTTATATTGAGTGGAATTTAATATGGCGGCCCCTAAAGTTATAACGATGCTCCGAGAAATCGGAGTGGAAGTAGATGAATTAACAGAACGAATTTTAGGAATGCTTGAAAGAAAAGAAAATATTTCTGAAAATGTTGTTGCACAGAAACTGAAACTCAAAATCAACGAAGCTAGAAAACTTTTGTACAAGCTTAATTCTATTGGTTTGGTAACTTACATAAAACAAAGAGATCCAGACAAAAAATGGTGGTATCTCTACTATTGGTCTTTAGATAAAAATAAATTAAGAGACATATATTTACAGTATAAGAAAGCGCAGCTGACAAAGAAGAAACAACAATTATTGGATGAAAAGAAATATGTATTTGAGTGTATTAATTGTCAGAAGAAATTTATTTACGAAGATGCACTGGAGAATGATTTCAGCTGCCAGGAGTGCGGTAATATTTTGACTGGAACAAAACCTACCGAGATAATATTAAGGCTCGAAACTGAAATTGCTAATCTGTATGAGGAAATTTCTAGACGAGAACGCTCCGGACAGAGATTAAAGACAATAAAAGAAAATAAGAGGAAAGTAGAAGACGCAAAAGAAGATAGAAAAATTGAATTAAAGAAAAAGCGGGAAACCAAAAAGCGGGCAGAAGCGAGAAAAGAAGCAAGAAAAAATGCGGTTGCCGAGTCTGCTAAGAAGAAATTTAATACTTCTAAGAAAAAACGTTAAAAATGGTTAAAAGGAAAC
>JAGVWH010000023.1 GCA_018304365.1 Nanobdellati archaeon | reverse complement strand
AATCCAATTCTAAGAAAATTAGCTGACGGCAAAAATATAAAATGGGAAGGAAAATTAATCAAAGCTAAAGATGCAACTTACATAAAGCCGGGAATAAAAATTAGTTACATACTAGATTCTTCATATTCAAAACACTTGTCAACATTTGCAAAAGAATCAGATATTTTAATTTGTGAATCTACATTCGGAGCAGATATGCAGGATGCTGCTGCATTGAAAGGTCATATGACTCGTCTTCTTCTAAGAAATCTACAAAACTTTGCCATATATTTTTTCTTTCTGATGTGGCTGAATGAGAATCACTTGCTTCATCTTTTCCTGTTCTGCCGATACCAAATAACATTGTTATTGCTATCAGTACTAATAATATTGCGCCCATCCAGGTTGTATTATTAACATTGTATGTTTCCTTGCCTGCAAAACCAACAAGTTTATCTTTCGCGACATAGAATTTATTATTAGCATTATCAAATACGGCAACAGCTGAACTGAAATCTAATTTTTTAAAATCTGGAAGCGAAGGTAAACTTAATATCGGTCTTGATTCTTCATTTGCCGGTTGGGATGCTCTTCTGTCTTTTATAATCTGTATTATCTCTGCAGGGGCTCTAAAGAATTCTGTTATAGCACTTATATTAGGTAAATTAATCTTAGGCAGCTCTAAACCAGGCAAATTAACTTCCTGCACTTCTAAACTTCCCAAGCCTTCGGTAGTGTTAATTTCTTCAGCAATAGTATTATTTTCTTCGGTTTCTTCTGATTCATTTCTTTCTGGAATAACTTTTTCCGCAGTTTGTATTTGTTCTTCAGTTGTTTCTTCGCCTTTTTCTTCTTTAAATGGTGCTCTAACTTCAGGAAGGCTCTGTTGAAATGTAATTAATTTTGCGATAACGGCAGCTCTGATTTTTTTAGCGTTGTCAAATGAATTGGATAAAAAGTTTGCGAATTCGTCTCGTGGCACTTTATCTGGTATTGAAGAAACAGATGTATCAACCGGCATAACTAATACATTTACATTAGTTGAGCTCGACACTGTTCCATCCTGCAGTCTTGCAGATACAGTTATTTTATAATTCTCTTGAGGTGTTTGATCTGGAACCGAGACATACATATAAACTGTTTTAGATTTTCTGCTTTCGACTGTTATACTTGCTGGATTTAATTTGGCATAAGTAGCACCGCTGCCGGATACTTCAAGATTATAGCTGGAAGTTTCTGTTCCTTTATTTTCTATTATTATAGGAACTAGTGCACCTTCGCCAGCTACAACTTCAATGGTTGTAAGAGCTGAGGTTGCCTGTACACCAAAACAAGCCGACATATCGGCAACGGTTAGGTCTAATACTTCCGAATTGGAAGATTGTGATTGACTCTGTGCTTGTGCTTTTACTCGTATTTTATAATTTCCTGCTCTTGCACCTGCTGGATCAATAATTAGATTTAATTTAGTAGACTGCCCTTGCTGTAGTTCGACAAAACTTCTGTCAACTGATGCGAAATCAGCACCAATTGCTTCAATTGCATAATTTTCGGCAAACTTTCCTGTATTCACTAACGAAACTTCATATGTTTTTGATGCAAATGGGCAAAGATTATCTTGAGTTCTTTCTACTTTTAAATCAAATGTGTGACAGGCATCTACTTTAGCAGAAATCTTCTGCGATTCAACTGTCTCGCCTAAGCTGTCTTTTACTCTAACATCGACATCAAATGTTCCTTTAACTCCAAATTCAGGCACCAATATAATTTCTGTTTGTCCTACACTTCCAGATGGTATTGTCAAAACAGAATTCTCTGCGTGCGCCCATCTTGGCCCGGCAACTATTACATTATATGTATTATCTGCGGTTCCAGTGTTTCTAACTGTTACTGGAATCCTTACTTCAGAATTTTCACAAGTAGAAATAAAATTCGTATCTAACGTAATATCATAATTATAACAAGCATTTGATTTTAATAATAATTTTTTTGATGCTGTTGCCCGTGAATTTTGAGATTTAGCAGTAGCTGTTATTATAAAATCGCCGACTGCATTGCCAACAGGGTTAGCAAACACTTGGATATTTTTACTTTGTCCTGCATTTAACGTTACTATTTCATCAGATAGTGTAGCATATTTTGCGCCGTTTCCTAACAAACTTAATTCAAAATTCTCTCTAAATCTTCCCGTATTCTCCAAAACTAAATCATATGTTGCGGGTGTTGCAGAACAGACTTCTGCAGAATCCCTTGATGATTGAAGGGTTGCGGCGTGGCAGTCGCTCACTTCTAGATTTAATTTTAAATTCTGACTCGTTGTCAATTGGCCGGCTATAGAAACATCAATACTATAATCTCCACCTAATGCAAAAATACTAGGTGTGACATAAACATAAACGCTCTCTGACTTTCCAGGAGCAAGCATAAATCCGCCGGGAGCTGCAACTGCCCATTTAGAAGCCGAGCCCGATAAGCGTACAGTATAGCTCTCTGTTGCTGTTCCAGTGTTATGGACTTCTAAAATATAAAGAACAGTTTCAGAAGCGCACGAGATTTGATCTGTTAAAACTGGGCGTACTTCGAATTCACTGGCTGCAGATACTACTGGAATAAGTACGGCCAACAATACTATTAAACATAAATTCGATAGCAGTCTCAACTATACACCTCCATTTATCACTGGGAGTTAATTAAATCATATTTAAGCATTTATTTACTTAGAAATAAATATTAGAACATACACTAAAAATCTAATTTATCGTCTATATCCACTATGTCGTGTGTAGTTTCAAGAACAAGTTTACAGCTCTTTTTTGGCTTATACGTACGCCAGCTTCGTGGATTTAATGTAATAGGCACGGCCTTCTCTATTTGAAATACTTTTTTAGATTCGTCAATAAAAACTATATTAATATTATATGGTACACCAAACATCCAAAAACTCCAGTAATAACTAACAGGAAATGTAAATAAAATATTTTTCTCCTTAGAAAAACTTAATCCTTTAGTCTGCGAAATAAAATTATCTGCGACAGAAACTTCAAATTCAGTTTTACGTGTTAAATTTCTAATTTGCATAAAACTAATTAAAGCTAACAGAAATTAAAGCTTTACTCTTTTCTAGTTCCCCAAGCGAACTTTTGTTCGCTGGGCCCAGCTTAGCTTTACTCTTTTCTAGTTCTTTGCCAAAAGAAGTAAACTAAAATTGCAAGTATTGCTAATATTAATATATTAGTCGATAATTTACTTGGACTTTCTCCGCCAACAGTCATTTCAAAGTCTATGCTATCAAGTACAGTATTGCCGTCTTTTACTACAAAAGTAAAGCTTTGTTTACCTGCTGAATCTTTATTGGGAACTACATAAACAAAAGCTACTGTCTCTTCGCCAGCTTCAAGTGTTACTGCTGTAGGGTCTACTCTTGCTGTTCCCCAGTCAATACTCTCTACTTCTAAAGTTAAAGTTTTGGTTGTTAATTCGTGATTTTTCACTTGTAAAGAAACTACATTGCCTTTGCCAGGAGTTAATATTTCATCAAGTTTTACAACATCTTTGCTCAAATCTTCCGCTATAACAGACTCTACTATGATTTGTTTTGTTACAGCATCTTCAGTATTACCATTGTAAGCTTTGACTCTAAGTTCGTGTTCTCCTGCTTTTGCATTTGTAGGAATATCTAATGTTAAATATTGAGTTATATCTCTGCCGTCAAGCAAATCGCTTGTCAATTGTATTTCATTTGAAATACCAAGATCAAAAATGTCAAGTCTTATTTTTACATCGCGCTCATCTTTTTCTCCAATGTTCATTAACGTAACAGAAACATAAAGAGGCTCGCCAGCTTTTACACTTGAATCTGCAAGTTCAACTTCTTGTAAGTATAATTTGTGATCTGGCTTTTCTATTTCAACATCAGATGTGGCTGTATATGTAGTCGTTTCTTGAGCATCTTGCCATTCGCCTTCTACTTCTGCATTAAGAGTGTAAGCGCCAGAATCTATATCTGCAGGAATATTCCAAGTGAAATCAAAAGTTATTTCGCTGTCTTGCGAGAGTTTGCTTAGGTCTTCTGTTAGTTTTTCTCCGACTCTTTTGCCAGCTTCATCAGATAACCATAAAGTAATGATGTCTATCTTAACTGAGAAATTTTCGTCGGCAAAATCTGCGGCTACGATTGGTGCAGCTAAGAATAATGCTGTTACGAAGATTGTGAAAAATCTTGCTGTTTTCATAATTCTAAATAAAACATAGTTTTAAAAGGCTAATGGGCGCTTGTGTGCGATTTTATCTGCTTTTTGCTCTTACACTTAAGCTCTCAATATCTATTTTTGCTGAAGTGGTAATAGCGCCAACTGCAAAAATAACCATTTCGTTAACTATTGGATTATCTCTATTTAATTTATATAATTTAGCTCTACCTAACTTTCGTGTTTGAATCAAAATTCTTTTTCTAGATAATTTATCAATTATACTCTGAAGAGTAGTACGGGCAACACCTGTTGTTTTGAAGATATCACTCTTACTATAATCATACAAGTCATTCTCTATAAAAAATTCTAAGACTTTAATTGTAGGGCTATTTCCAAATAACTCTGTAAATAGTGTTGATTTATCCATATCTTTATGATTATTATATTAAGTGGGGCAGCGCTTAAAACCAAAAGGTTTTAGCTGGTCCACATTCGTTTCACTCATATGGGCAGCGCTTGACTGATGTCAGCTGGTCCCACTATGGGATTATTATATTAGTGGGGTCACCCGGATTTGGACCGAGATCAGCCGCTCTGGAGGCGGCCACACTGCCAGGTTATGCTATGACCCCGCAATGCTATGACTAGAATTCTGATTAAAAACCTTGCCTTTAGAATACAAAATTAAATATTAAAAAATATAAAGACCCAATCTGAACAAGTTCAGATGGGCTAGGTAAAATTACCTTCTTCGGATTATTTCAGTTCTTACACCCCAGCTTGCTGGGATGAATTCTTTTGATACTAATGCAATAACAACCAAAGCGATTATTATGCCTAATACCAAACCGATACTGCCAAATTCGTTACTTATTGTCGTAGTCAAA
Organism: Nanobdellati archaeon; assembly: GCA_018304365.1. Lineage (GTDB taxonomy): Archaea > Nanobdellota > Nanobdellia > UBA10117 > UBA10117 > JAGVWH01. Next base: position 792 of record JAGVWH010000023.1, on the reverse strand, counting down.
GGTATTACAGATACTCCGTCTTTACCTTGTCCGCCAACTTTAAGTGTTGCGAATTCTGTTTTGCTTTCAGAGTCGCCAAACATTACTGTGGCTTGTATAACATACTCGCCATTCTTAGTATTCTTTGGTACTGTGAAAGACATATGCTGAGTAGTCTCTTCATCTTCATCCAACTCAAATTGTCCGGATGTTAGGTCAACACCCAATTCTGTGGATTTAACACGTATCTTTACGTCTTCGTCTTGTAATCCAACGTTAAATATTGTTATTCCAACTTGGACGTTGTTACCTGCATCAACTGCTGTTTCAGACAATATGATTTCCGTTACACGGACATCGTGGTCTTGTCTTTCAACTTCAATTGCGTTTTCTTCTACAACTTGGTTAATGAACTTTTCATTAGTATCTTCATTTTTCCATTCGACATCTACTATAACATCGTATTCGCCTTCTTCAGCTGTGAAAGGTACTCTCAAAGCTAATGAAAGCACTTCTACATTGTCGTCGCTTCCTTCATCATTAAGGTCAAATGTTTCAGCTTCAACTTCTACATCTTCGCCATTTTCATCGATGCCTTTTACTGTTAAAGTAACTTCTACTTCTTCAGCATCGTATTCAGCTGTGTTTTCTATGTCTAAGTCAAATGTTACTACATCACCAGGAGATACTTTGTCTTCACTTATTTCTAAGTCGACAGTAAGATCTTGGCTTGTAGCACCAGTTCCTGTTCCGGAACCTGTTCCGCCAGTTGGCTCATTACTTTTTTGCAAAGTCAAAATGCTTGTTGCAAGA
>JAGVWH010000022.1 GCA_018304365.1 Nanobdellati archaeon | reverse complement strand
CCAGATATTCTTGACAAGAAAATGACACGTAAATTTGAAAGTGATATGGAGAAAATACGAATGCATAAACTAAAGAGTGATGTTGTTTTGGAGAACGCATATAAAACTTTGTTAAAAATTTCAGGTAATATCGAGAAACATAAGAGCAATATAGGAAATGAGTTAGGGGACGCTTTGCATGAAATGCGTATTACGGCTAATTTTCTTATGAAATGCAATAAATGCAATATTGGCAGTGTTAGAATTATTCATTCTAAGAGAACAGGCAAGCAGTTTGCCGCCTGCGACGGCTATCCTAAATGTAAAAATACATATCCTCTGCCGCACTGCCGCAGCATGGAGCTGTTGTAAAAACCGATAAGAATTGTGAGCAGTGTAAATTTCCTATACTTAAAATCGCGGCCAAAAGGCATTATCAAATGTGTCTGAATCACAAGTGTCCGAGCAAAAAAGACTGGGGCAAACCCAAAGTGCCCAGGTAAAAAAGCGGAGCAGACTAAAAAGCCTTAAGAAAGTTTTTGCGTTAAAGTTTCCATGGAATTAGAAAATTCTCACAGAACGCTCGCGCTTGTAAGGCAGATACACAGTAGCTTGGAAGAGCTTGTGCAGCAAGTTCCTGGTGCGGATTTCCAACGATTGCCAAGAAAATCAACAAATATAAAGCCAGAGGAAACAAGGCCCGACATAGAAGCGCAACTCTATAACAACGTCCACTTTGATCCGCAAGAAAGTGACGAAGAACTAATAGATGAAGTTTTCGACCACATATACAAGTTAAATGTAAAATTTAACTGCGCCTCTCCAGGAGCCGCAATTACGTTGTTTGATAAAATGCGAGCTTGGGAGCAGCTGAATTGCGTAAATGAGTTAGGCGACAGAGAGCTACCGCGAATAGAGTATACTATTAATATTGGATATATCGGGGTTCTAAAACCAAAGTGGAAAGACGAGTTTTCAAAAGATTACGATTACGAGTTTGTTTTTACTCCCAGCAGCCGGAAGAGGGTAATGTTTACATCGTTCGTTCTTGCCCAAGAACTTGAGCAATTAGGTTTAGACTTGTTTGTAGAGAAAGACATAGCAAATCAAAATCTGTACATAGGCAAGCTTGAAGATTACGAATTCAAAGGCGTCGCAGAAATTTACAAGCGCGACAAGTGGATTATTAAAAACAGCTGCCCGCAGCGCGAAAAGCTAGCAGACTTGTTATTCAACCATTACTTGGGGCGAAGCGTCTTCAAAGTTACGGAAACAATTCTGCAAAACAAACAGCCCAATCAAACCATAGATCGGTTTGTTTACGGAGAGCCAAGCAAAGACTATGATTTGAGAGTTTTCCCGGCGGATGGAAGCGCGTTCAGGTTTTTTGATTCAGAATAAGCTAAATTTCTTTTTCAGTTTTAATTTCTTTTTCAGTTTTACTGGATAAATACCGGCATTACTTATTTCAAATGTCATATTTTTTCCTTCAGGAAGCGACCTATGCTTAACAATTGCTGCGCGTCTGTACTGATTTTCAAATTCAAGTTTTACAATATCTTTGCTCCAATATTTTAGTAAGTCGCCGCCAACCATATGAAAATTACCTTCTTTATTGAAATCTGCATAGACTTGATTAGTAACTAAAATGGGAATATCTTTCTTGCGCGCAATTTCAGACAATTGCGAAAGCTGTTTCGCAAGTTCTTTGTTAGTTACTCTTATTTCTTCATCAGAACCTTTTTCTAATCTATAAAGCATTGTTATAGAATCGACAACTATTAGTCCAATTTTATCTTTATCGACAGCGCCGTTAAGTTTTGCAAAATGTTTTTTCTGTTCATCAAAACTTGTTGGCTTTAGAAGAATTATATTTTTCATAATTCTTTCATAATCATATGGAAGAAGCTGTTTCATCCGCTCTGCTGAAAATCCGCCCTCAGTATCAATATAAATTACATTTTTGCCTTGCTTTACAACTGAAGCCGTTGCAATCATCGCAATATTCGATTTGCCCGAGCCGGCAGGACCATATAGAGTTGTAATTACTTCTTTCTCAAATCCACCGTTCAATAATTCATCTAATATAGGCGAGCCCGAAGACGTTTTTTGCATACAGAGTTAGAACTCGCAAGGTTTAAAAGAAGTAATAGTATTGGATTACTATGATTACTGAGCGTAAAAAAGAATATATGAAGAAATATAATAAGCGACTTGAAGTAAAGGCAAAGAAAGCCACTTATATGCGCGAAGTAAGAGCAGAAAAAAAAATTAAAGATGCTAAGGATATGGTGAGATTTCTATTAAATTCTGGCTATGAAAATATGGCATTTGATTACGCCAAACAATACGCTCCAGAGATGCTTGTAACGATTAGATCTTCAGCTACGCGGAAATTAAAGTAGATATAAGAGCATCCACTCATAAAGTATTTTAAGCCTCTGTATTAGTTCTATGTCGATGGCAGCTCTAGCAGATTCTAGCAAAATTAACAGCGACAGCAAAAAGGAAGTTAAGTTAAAAGTTGCTGAAGCTTCGCAAGATGATGTAAACCGCGGAGTTGTACGTTTAGATTCTGCAATTATGAAGGATTTAGGAATTAATCAAGGTTCTGTTGTTGAGCTCGAAGGCTCAAGAAAAACTGTTGCAATTGCTGCAAGAGCATTTCCAGCAGATATTGGTTTAGCAATAATCCGAATGGATGGTTTAGTAAGAAGAAATGCAGGAGCATCGATAAGCGAGTATGTAACAATAAGACCTTGCCAAGTTAAAGCAGCAAAAACAATTTCGCTTGCACCAGTTCAGAAGGGAGTTATATTTCAAGCACATCCATCTATTTTCAAAAGAGCTTTATTAGACAGGCCAGTACGTAAAGGCGATATAATTTCGCTTGGCGGAAACAGAAGACGCAGAACTGTTAGTTCGGGAAATTTTGAAGATATTTTTAGATTAGCATTCGAAGACGAGTTTAATTTAGCATTTGGTTTTGCAGATATAAAATTCTTGATATTAAATTCTAGTCCAAAAGAAAGTGTAGTAATAACAGCCGATACGGAAATAGACTTGAAACCAGAAGCGGTCGAGCTTAAGGAAGAGCGCGTTCCTGATGTAACATATGAAGATATTGGCGGATTGAAAGAAGAGCTAACAAAAGTAAGAGAGATGATAGAGCTTCCTATGAAACATCCCGAAATTTTTGAAACTCTTGGAATACAGCCGCCGAAAGGTGTTTTATTGTATGGGCCGCCCGGCACTGGAAAAACACTTTTGGCAAAAGCGGTAGCAAATGAATCAAGTGCTAATTTTATTTCAATTAATGGTCCGGAAATTATGAGTAAGTTTGTCGGTGATGCCGAAAAAAGATTAAGAGATATATTTAATGAGGCTGAAAAGAATGCGCCGTCTATAATTTTTATTGATGAAATAGACGCAATAGCTCCGAAAAGAGAAGAATCATATGGCGAAGTAGAGCGCAGAGTTGTTGCACAATTATTAGCGCTAATGGATGGTTTGAAATCCAGAGGTAAAGTTATAGTTATAGCAGCAACAAATCGGCAGGATTCTCTCGATCCTGCATTAAGACGAGGCGGACGTTTTGATAGGGAAATAGAAATCGGAGTCCCGGATAAAAATGGACGACTTATTATTTTAAAGATTCATACTAGACATATGCCTCTTGAAAAAAATGTTGACTTGAAAGAGCTTGCAGAAGTTACTCATGGTTTTGTCGGAGCGGATCTGGAAAGTTTGTGTAAAGAAGCAGCTATGGCGGTTTTGCGAAGAGAGCTTGCTAAAGTAGATTTGAATGCAGAAGAGCAAATTCCGAGTGAAATTCTTGAAAAATTGAAAGTTGTAAAACAGGACTTTAAAGAAGCACTTAAGATGGTAAGACCAAGCGCAATGAGAGAAGTTTTAATCGAAAGCCCAAAAGTTAACTGGACAGATATTGGCGGACTTGTAAAAGCAAAGCAGGAATTAATAGAAGCTGTAGAATGGCCTTTAAAATATCCGGAAAAATTCAAAAAATTAGGAATAAGACCGCCTCGCGGAATTTTGTTATATGGTCCGAGTGGATGCGGCAAAACACTTTTGGCAAAAGCTGTAGCAACAGAATCGCAGGCAAATTTCATTTCAGTAAAAGGTCCAGAAGTTTTAAGCAAATGGATGGGCGAATCAGAAAAAGCAGTAAGAGATATTTTCAAGAAAGCGCGACAGGTTGCACCTTGTATAGTTTTCTTTGATGAAATCGATGCAATAGTTCCAAGACGCGGATTAGATCCTGGCGGAAGAGTTTCAGAACGTGTTGTAAATCAAATACTTACAGAGCTCGATGGTATTGAAGCTCTGACAGATGTAGTGGTGCTAGCAGCAACAAATAGACCAGAATTAATTGATCCATCACTAATAAGATCCGGACGTTTTGATAGAAGCATATTGATAATTCCACCAACAAAAGAAGTGAGAATAGATATATTGAAAGTTCACACCAAAGAAATGCCTCTTGCCAAGTTGGTTTCTATTACCGAACTTGCAGAGCGAACCGAAGGATATAGTGGAGCAGATTTAGAAGGTGTATGCAGAGAGGCCGCTATGACAGCTTTGAGAGAAAATCTCGATGCTAAGGAAGTGGCATGGAAACATTTCGAATCTGCATTGGAGAGTGTAAAACCAAGCTTAGAGAAGGAAGAAACAGAGCGTTATATTGCAACTATGGCTTCGGTAAAAAAGAACATAAATCAACCATTTTACACTGGTTAAGTAAACCTTATATATGGGTTTTAGCTCTGCGTGATCGGAGGTTCAATTATGTATGAACTAAAGTTAGATGACTGGGATGAGGATAAAGATACCGATGACGCTGATACTGACGAGTCTGAAGATGACGAAGAAAGCAGCGATGACACCGAAGAAGATTCGGATGATGAATACTAAAAACTAAATTTTTTATTTTGTTGTTATTATTGGTTTTTCTTTTACTATTATTGTGTGTTCAGTCTGAGCCGCTTTATGATTGGACGTGACTTTCAAAGGCCCGTAGCTTTCAAGAATTCCGTTTGCAGCCCCTTGGCGCAAAAATAAGTTTGCGTTTAGAGGTCCAAACTTTTTCAGAATCCATTTGCGAGAGAAAGGAAGAGTTTTGTATTCGTTAATTACGTACTGCAAAACTTCTCTCGACGTTCTTAGATTTCCTCTGCCAACATATCTGAAAATATGAAAATCTTTTATTTCTGAAACTAAACCAGTTCCTTTTGTTGCAAACGGTTCAATTGCTATAACCATATCCTCCTTAAGTTTTGTTCTATCGTTGTTGTCAAAACTAGGAATGCTAATATTGCTATGCAGTTCGTATCTTTGAATTAAATGTCCGGTTAGATTTTTTATTGGATTTACGCCGAGCTTTTCCATTTCGTCATTTACCGCCCTTCCGATTTCTCTTACTTCTGTTCCAGGAACTGCTAATTTTATAGCTGCTTTCAAAGCATTTTCTGTAGCTTTTATTAGAATTTCATTTTCTTCGTCTTTGCCAATTGAAAAAGAAAAAGCGCAGTCTGCAATCCAGCCGTCAATA
>JAGVWH010000001.1 GCA_018304365.1 Nanobdellati archaeon | reverse complement strand
TTATGCGATCTGGGCACAAGTTAAATGTTAGAATTCGGTTTAAAACTATTTGCTCTTGTCGGCTTCAATCATATATGGTGGTCTTAGATCTGGAATGCCATCAATTATCGGATAAACGTATTTGCATTTCTTGCAGGTTAGTGTCTGCGCTTTCTTATCGTATTTTAAGTCTGCTTTATCCATCGGACAGCATATTATTTCTAAAAGTTCTGTTGGTAGCTCCGCCATACGCATATGAGCTAAGATAAATCTTTTAAGGCTTACTCAACTATTCAAATATATGGATACGAATAAATATGTAAAAGATCCTTCTGTTCTTGAAGAAATTAGAAAGCTAAATTATTACAAAACATTCTCGGATTGCGATGAAGAAGGTAAATTAAAAATAATAACATTAGTTTACAAGAGATGCATAACTGGTAAAAAGCTATCACAGTTCACTTCGGAAATTTCTGATATAGAAAAATTTGCTGAACTTTTACCAAAAGCTGTAAGTGAAGATGGTTTACTCGCCTTGCTAGGTATATGCGCAGGTCGAAATATGCTTACTTGGAATAGAGGATATACTTTAGTAGATATGTTAGCTGAAGCAAAAATGCTGGCAAAGAAAAATTCTGATAAAAGTTATCCGTGGCATATGTATAGCAGTAACATAAAGACTCTAGATCAATCCGAACGTAATGAGTTCTATAAAAATCGTGAATTTGCAAGTTAAAATATTTGAGCACATATTATTTTTATTTCTATTCTTCCAAACCGAAATCATTTTATATTGTTTTTTCTTAAGCACGGATGAAAATGACTAGTTATATTGTAGATCAAAAATCTTACAGAGCATTTAAACAAACAGATCTATATCGTATGTTAGATAAAGCGGGCTGGGAAGAAAGATATGCTTTTTTTACGAATTTATTAGTAGATAATAGCGATAGAAGCTTAAGAGAGCATAAACCTGCCGCTGATTTACTGATAAAAGCTATTGGCAAAGAAAAAATACTAACGCTTCAGTTAATATCACAAGAAGATTACCCTACTACAGTTTATGGTCCTGAAGTTAGAACGTTAGATGGTATGTTAAGACAAGCTAGTGCGATGTCTGATTTACCTCCTGACTTATTTACTAAATAATAATTTAATTACTTAATAAATACAACATCTGTTTTGATTGCCAAACCTTTGTCCGCTTTCTTTATTTCTTTTGCAGACATTTCTGCAATTCCTAAAGCTAATAGATTTGATTTAATATCAAATATAGCAACGTTATCGCCTTTTTTAATTTCCGATGTAAATGCAACAATACCTGGAGCGAAAACAGGCGAGCCGTGTTTTAATCTTGGAATTACATTCTCATCAACATAGATTGCAGGCAGATAACTCAGAGCTTTATCTGGTTGCTGCATAAATTTTGCGATGTATTTACTTTCTTTTGTTTTAACATACTTGAAATAATTATTTTTTATATCCTGTAGTGTAACGGATTCGTCTAGTCTCATAGGTCCGGCTTGTAATCTATTTAAATAAGTCATATGACCATCAACTCCTAGTTTTTTTCCAATATCAACACAAAGAGTTCTTATGTATGTACCGTGCTGCACTCCAGTTTCGAAATAAATATTTCTGTGTTCTATTTTCTTTATATCAAACCAATAAACTTCTCTTTCTCGCTCTTCTCTTCTTACTGCTGAACGCTTTGGAGGAATTTGCTTTATCTTGCCTACAAATTGCTTGCACACTTTCTTAATTTCTTCTTCGGAAACATCGCCGTGCAGATGCAATTTTCCTTCGTAAACTTTTCCTGCTAAAGAAAATAAATGTAAAACTCTTGTTGCTGGTCCTGTTGCAATTGGCAGTACGCCAGTTACAGCTGGGTCAAGAGTTCCACCGTGTCCGATTTTCGGCTGCTGTAAAATATGCCTAAGTTTGTTAACAACGTGAATAGATTTCGGACCTTTAGGTTTATCTAAGTTAATTATTCCGAAATTAAGCAGTTGCTCTCCATTTTTCTTTTTCGACTTAGTTATTCTAGCTTTCTGCTTGTAAATTAATTTACGCTCTATGTTTTCGAAAGGTAATTTGTTCATGAGTTAAGCTTAATGTTTCCTTTTATAAATAACACTCCGGTGATCAAGAACTCGTACATCTAATATTTTTTTATCAAAATCTGCATCAATTAAAGCGCGATAGTTTCCAATTCTAAATTTATAATATTTTTTATCTTCATAATGCTGAAGATGAACAAAAGGATTTTCAGTTTTTAATTTTTCAAATCCTTTTAGCAGCAATTCTTTGATAAATTTATCTTGCTTTTTCAAAAATTTTTCGACATCTTCCACATCGCTCCCCAAGTTGGAATAAAAGAACCTACTATCAGCGCCACTATTTCAAACTCACCCACTTCCAACCATCACTCCTATTATAAAGGCGATAAGAGCCCAATACCGCGCCCTCATAAACCAAAACTCCTTTGTGCTTTAGATCTAGGTAATTTACGAGATGCTTCAAGACGTATTTCTGCTTCTTCTGTTAATTCTATTTCATCTTCAAGCAAAATATTTTTAATTAAAGAAATATCTCTTTTTAGAATTTCTAAATCTTTATGTATTTGTTTTAACTCTGCTTTTTCCATAATATTAATTATCTTTTCTTCTTTTTAACCTTTCTCTTAACTGCTACTTTCTCAACCCACTTGCCGCTGCGTTTTACAAATTTCAGTTTTACTGCGGCCCAAGCAATTTTAAAAGCTCTTACTCGCCGTATTTAGCAATACTAGCATTAAAGGCTTCTCTAAAAATATGCTGTGCGTGTATTGGTAAAGTATTTCTTATCGACTCTGGAAGATTATCAATGCTTTTGTAAGGCATATATTTATTTCTTCTTAGGAGTTTTTATAGATTTAGCTTCTTTCTTTTCTACTGCTTTCTTAGTTCTTGCAGCTGCTTTCTTCTCGGCATCTACACCAAGAGATTTCAAAGCCTTCTGAACTTCCTCATGGCTGGCTCCCTTTTTCAGCTCTGCTTTTTTAGGCAGCAATTCTAAATGGTCAACATTTGTTTTTCTTCGTCTCGTGTTGCCGTCTATAAGAACAAAATTCTTGTCTATAACTTCTACAATTAATGCTTCTTTACCAGCATCTCTGCCAGCCGTCTTTACACATAATCTTCCTATTTCTATCATTACCACGCAACTCCTATATATCTATTAAATCTTAATTTTGTAGGATTCCTTGTTCCATATCTCACGATTTGGCATACGCCATATAGTTCTGGATAAGTTTTGTGACGTTTTAAAGTTACTTCCAACCGCGATATATCGTTAGTTGGTTTAGTTGGTTGTCTTTTTTCTGCTTTGAATTCAAATTGCAATGCGTCAATTAATTCGTAGTTTCTTTTACCAGTTGTATCTTTCCATACGCCTATAAAAGTTACTAATTTACCATCTTCCAAAATAGTTTCTAACGTAAATCTATCACCTTTAAATTCATTTGGTTTTACATCCGGACTATTATCATATTTATCTGATTGAAAAATTCTATTTTGATTTCTGCTTTCGAGTAAACCAGCGATTTCTTTCGCAGTATATCCATCTATGTTAGGTACTTTACCTTGGGGTACTGCATAAGGTATCATTACATATACCTCTTCAGAGAAATTGGAATATCTGACTTTCCTATTACATCGTGCTTCAATTGCGCTCTTAATGAAATTACAATTCTCGTACATTTGCTGCAAAGCATTCCGCCAAATGGCCGTTCAACTGTTCTCTGTGATTTTGAAAGTCTGCTAATTTTTGAAATCCTTCCAGATGGCTTGCCGTGTAATTCTTTTTTGCATATTGCACATTCGTGAGGAGAATGTTTAATATGCTTATAAGCAACTATACTTCTACCTCCGGGCGTCCTTCTTTGGATTTTTTTCTTGTACTTATCTGACAATTGCATAGTATTAATTCGGTTTTAAGCTACTTTTAAAGCTTTTCTGAATATTGTTGTGAATATCATTGAAAATATTACGTATGTCCCTACCCATCCCAAACCAGTTTCGTGCGAACTTAATGGCACGTGGAATGTTCCAGTTGGAATTAACACTAACTGTCCAAATACAGTAGATAATATCCAAAATATAATAAGGAATGGAATTATAGTTATCAACATAGGTTTAAACTGCTGAGGCATTATTTGCATATTCAAGTCAGTTACTTTCTTGTGCAATTCCATAACTTTTTCCTGGTCGCCTTTGTGCGCTTTTATCTGATCTTGATATTTTTTTATATCATCGCGTACTTGTTTTATTAAGCCTTGATCAGTAAAATATTTGTAAACTAAAGTGGATGTAAGTGCTACTGCTATGCTTATCAATGCTATACTAACTAACGCATTTTGCTGTAATATTTCTGTTATTGTTTCTACTACTGCCATTTAATCACTCTATCACTTTCCTCAAAGCAGGATGCATATCCATTGCGTGCTGTTTTGCGATATCCTCATACATTTTATGTATTATCATAACTGCTAGCAATATACCTGTTCCTCTGCTAAGTGCTCCGCCTAAATCTGCGAAAGCTGCAAGCGCTCCAACTGCTGCTCCGCCCATTACAGTTAATCCTGGAATATATCTATTCAAAACAGATTCCAAAACTCTTGGATCTTTTCTGAATCCTGGGATTTGTAAACCACTTGAAAGTATTTGTTTTGCCTGAGATTCTGCACTCATATTCGCCGTTTGTACCCATAATATAGAGAATACAACTGAACCTACAACCATCAATGATAAATAAACTACAATTTGAGTTATAACATCTAAATTTACAGTGCCAGTTACAATTGATGTAACTACATCTGGCGAAGAAACCCATTTAACTAAACCTGTTGCTGGAACAGTCCCTGAATAAGTTCCTAAAAGCGGATAGCCTGCATTCTGCAGTAATCGTCCCCATAACTGTACGTTTGCAAGAAGTGCAGCAATCATAATAACTGGAATATTAGAAGTATAGAAAAATTTCAAAGGCCAGCGCATACCGTAACCGCGTAATCTTCCAAACGAAAGTGGAATTTCGACTTTCATAGCCTGCGCATAAACTGAAACAAGGAAAACAGCGATAGTTGCAACTATTCCAACAATTGCTATCGTTGCTCCCGTTGGTTCACCTTGTCCTAATGCCTGTAATAGATATGGCACTGCTCCAACCGGAACATCAGGATTTTGCGGTGATGGTAATGGATTAAATGCTCTTACGAATATTTGCAAAGCAACTCCTGCTGCTATAAATAATCCTACTCCGGAGCCAAAGCCCCATTTAGATGTTACCTCATCCATTAATACTATTAAATAACCGCCAAGAGCAAGCTGTAAAATTAATGCGAGCTGAAGCATTGCAAAAGTTCCTGTGCCTGCAAGTGCTGGATTTGGTGCAAGACCTCCCATCACTACGTAAACAATCGCTTCAAAAATTATGAATGCGATTATGGCTACTTTTTGTATCGATTGGAATTTTATCCTGCCTGCTTGTGTTGTTGTATCTAATCCGAGCATTCCAGAGCCGGACATAAGCTGCAAAACTATACTTGCAGTTACAATTGGTCCTATACCTAAACTAATAATAGATCCAAAGCTTGCTCCAAGAATAATAGCTAAATATTCAAACTGCTGCAAAGCATTTTGTCCCAATCCTAAAAGAGGAACATAAGAAAGAATGAAATAGAGCAAAAGAATTATTCCTGTCCACATAAGCTTAGTATTAAACGAAAGTTTTGATACTTCTGGTTTTTTAATTTCTGGAAAATATTTTGTTATTGCTTCCCAATTTACCATTGTCTAATTATTTACTCACAGCAACTTGCTCAACTTTAGCTAGTATTTCGCAGCTGCCGCCTGCCTCCTGCAGTTTTGCAATCGCCTTTCCGGAAGCTTTGTCGCAAGTTATAGCTAATTTTTTAGTTATAGCGCCTTGCGAAAGCAATTTACCATAGCCTAATTTATTTAGATCAATTTTGTAAACTGTTCCTTCCTTAGCTATAAGAGAATTTGCAAGCCATTTATTCAAATTTTCTTCTATCGTCTTGAAATCTATTGTTTGGAGTTCCAAGACGTGCGCTGGTTTTCTCATCATACCGTGTTTTCCAATCGGTTGTATTCCAAGAGCAAGATATTTTGTCTTTCGTGCAGCTCCTCGCTTACCTTTGCCAGCGAAACCTGCGCCTCCTTTATTGCCTTTACCTCGGTGTTTCTTTGAATGGCCCCATCCGTGAGTTCGTGAACCTTTCATCCTTCGTGATTTTCTTCTTTTATTTACAGTCATTATGAAACCTCCTCATATCATTTTCTCCAATAGTTTGTTAATGTTCTTAGACCTGTAGCCAAGAACTCCGCCTTCGCCATAACCTCTTTTGATACCGCTTCTTTCAAAACCACCTACAGGAGGCTGTAATCTAAAGAAAGGCTTGAAGCCAGGAATTTGATTTAATGAAATTTTTCCGTCAAGAATTGCTTCCGCTAATTCATCAAAATTGTATTTTGTTTTATCTTTCACAAATTCTTCGGTGATTGGCTTATTGCCTGCCATTCTTCCGCGTGTTCTCAAAAGTTTTACTAGAGTTTTTTTATCTATTTCTCCGAAAGTTGTGAAATCTTTTACTGCGTTCAGCATACTTCTGGCATTCTCGAAATTTACAACTACACACGCGTGCTTTTGGTGCAGTCTTAGCAAATCAAATGTCTTTCTTACATCAGGATGCAGTCCAACATCTCCTCTTACTCTTACAACAGCTAATGACGTCATATCCATTTCACTTTCTTCTCCAATGATGACCAGCTAAATCTGTAGATTTAAGCGCTGCCATTTCACTCCTTTACCGCTCCTATTGTCATTGTTTTTTTGAGTGCCTGCATACAGGCATTTATGAAATTAATTTTTTGTCTTGTTTGTCCGCTTGATTTAGATCTCATATCTTTGTAACCAGCTATGCTCATTAATTTTTTGACTTCTTCATCTACTACTAATCCTGTTCCCTTTGGAGCTGGCATCAATCTTACTTCTACGGAGCCACATTTGCCAGTAACTTTGAATGGAAGTGAATGTGTCCCGCCAGCAGTATCTGCCCAGTCGCCGCTTCCAAATTTAACTTGACATAAATTTAATTTTGCCTGCCTTAGTGCTTTTTCTCTTGCTGGCAGACTTTCTTTTGCCTTTCCAATTCCGATGCCGACGTAACCTTTTTTATTTCCAACAATTGCTAAAGCAGTAAATTTAGGTTTGTTGCCCTCTGCAGTTTTCTTTTGAGTCTGCCTGATTATTCTTCTTCGTCCGCCTCCAAACTTTCCGTGCATCTGTCCTATAAGCACAAACTCGTCTGATAAATCAGGAATTAATGCGTCAACAATTTCTGCTTCCATAATTTTTCTTCCAGATGCGAAAATTTGGTCTATGCTAGTTATTTTTCCTGCTTGAACTTCTCTACCCAAATCTGTCTTTGGCGTCCAGCCGTCAAGTTTCCTGCTCTCTAATTTAGCAATAGCTCTAGCTCTATCTGCTTTTTCAATTTCTTCGGCATTTTCTTCTGCAACTTCCAGCATTTCTTTTGTTACGCTTTCTGCTTCAATACCAAGATCTTCCTTTTTCTCAGCGTAGATTTTGTGTTCTGCCATCTCAATCTATTGTAATATCACTCCTTTTACTTTCTCAAATTGAGAACTTGCATCCGATTTCAAGTGCTTGCCAGTAATTCTGTCTTCGTTCGGACAAAGTTTATCTTCGAAATTTATGTTTAAGCCGGCATCAGCTGCGCCTTTAAGTGTTGCGAATATTTTAGCGCCTTTGCTTGGTGTATATAATCCTAAATCAAAAATTGCCTTTTCCACTTTTGCATCAAGAGCTTTTTTACCAATTAATAATCCAACTAAATAAGCTGCAGAAGTATTTTTCAAACTTGCATTCCATCCGTGCTTCTTAAGTTCAAGTGAATTTACGTATGCCACTGTCTTATCTCCCTTTATATCAAAATTAACTATTTGTGCAATTATGTATTTGTTAGTCTTTCTTACGACCAATCTTGATGTCCTTGATTTGAGCAGTCTGAGACGAGAGCGGTACTTAGTCTTACCTTCTCTTCTTCGTCTAAAATGAACTGTAAACCTTGGTCCCTTACTCATTTTCTACTCCTTCTTTCAGTAAGTTGTTTGACTTGATGTAAAACAACATATGATTCTTAGATCTGAAAAATCCGCCTTTTGCTTTTTGTTTCAAATCTGCGAAAGTTTTCATTTCCATTTTATTTCCATCTCTGTAAGATCTTAATACATCTCGAAGCAGTCGTATTCGTCTTACCCACTGCTCTTTTCGAGGTGTTCGTGCTGTATCAGTACCTTTTCTTTGTCCGTGACCTCGCTGGCGTCCTTTTTTCCTCTGCAAATGCCTTGCAATTGCTCTGTGACCTGCCGGCCTTTTTGTTTGTGTTATTCTAATTGCGCCAGTCTTGATTAGTGAACGAATGTCAGCTTTCGTAATAGCTTCTTTCAAATCATCAATTCTTGTTACATCGAGTGATATTCTATTAACGCCAACTTTGGCTACTTTTGCTGCGAGTTTCTTTTGGTTACTTAAGTTCATTTTTTCTCTCCTGCATCTCTCAGCTTAGGCTTTGACAAATCAGCTTTTGCCTGCTGTTCTTTTAGTATTTCTGCTCGTGATTTCTCTGTTTTTACTTCAGGTTTAGCTTCTTGGATTTCTGTTACACCAACAGAAGATTTACCTTGTGGCGCGATGGAAGCAGAGCTTTCAGCTACGACTTTCTTTTCTGTGTTAACTTCTAAATTAGTTTCTGACTTTCCAGGCTTAGATTCTATTTTCTCCTGCTTCTTCTCTTCTTTTTTCGTTTCGGCTTTTTTCGTTCTGCTTTTAACGTATTCAGAACGCTGGTGTTTTCTTACTTTGATATCTTTCTCAATTGTATCAAGGAACTTCTGTATTGATTTGACATTCACGAGTGCGATATTTAGTTCGCTGGCTTTTTTTACTAAATCGTATTTCTTTCGCTGTCCAACATCTGCAATTATTGCTGTGTGTTCGCCTGCTTTCAGCGCAAGTAATTGCGGCATATTATGTACCAATACCATTTGCAATCCTGAATTGTGAACTCCGCGGACTACTGCTGGACCTCTGAATCCATCTTTTACAAGAGGTAATCTGCTGCCTTTGTGCAGTCTCAATTTAGTGTGCTTTCCTTTTGGTTTTCTCCAGCTTGAAACGCGCAAATTCATCCTATGTCCAGATTTATTTCTTGGAAATGCAGGTCTGCGTTTGCTTATTTCTGCTCTGAGTTTCAACATAGTTTGTGACATTTTATTTTAATATTGGTTCCCCGGCTTTTTCTATTATGTAAATGCCGTCTTGGAACGTCCTCCTATCTTTTCTTCTTACTCTTGTTGCCTGTTCTATTCTTGATGCGATCATACCTGCTTTTTCTACATCTGCTGACTCAACAGTTACTATATCTCCTTGGATTTTTACTGTAACTTCTTTTATGAGTTTGACTTTTCTCGGCTTTTTTTCGCCAAGGAAATTCTGGATTTGCATTTCTTCTCCCTGTTGATTGACCGTAATTGGGAAATGTGTTCCTATTACTTTAAGTTTGTAAACGTAAGGCTTCTGCACTCCAGCTATCATATTTTTTATATGACTTGCAAAAGTTCCTGCTAACATTCGCGAGTCTGCTGTTTTATTAGCGGCGCTAACACTAAGTAAATTATTTTCTTGTTTCAATGCTACAAATTTATTAAACTCTCTCTTAAGTTCTATTTTTGCGGACTTGACAATTATATCCAAGCCTTGCTTTTCTACTGTGATGCCTTGAGGTACTTCAAATGTATAGCTCTTCAATTTAGTAAACATATGCGACCAACACGCCTCCTTTTTTCTTTTCTTTTGCTTCCGTGTGTGTAATAAGTCCGCTGGAAGTTGAAATTATGAGTCTACCAAAATCTTTTGCTGGCAAATATCTTTTTTCAAACTTTTCGAATTCGTCGAGTTTCAATGAATAGCGCGGTTTTACTACACCTATGTTATTTATATGACCGTTCAATTGTATAGTTATAATTCCACCTCTCTTATCATCTTTATATTCGTAAGAAGCTATGTAACCTTCTTTCTTCAGTATATCTAATATATTAAGAGCTAATTTAGATGTTGGCTTTGCAACTAGTTCTGTTTTTCTTTTCATCTCGGCATTTTTAATCTGAGATAATATACCTGCTAATACATCTTGTAACATTTTATCTTAGCTTTCGGAAACCAAGTTCCTTAGCAACCTCCCTGAAGCATCTTCCGCAAATATTCAATCCATATTTCTTAATCATTCTTCGAGTTCCGCCGCATCTTTGGCAAATGCTCAATCCGTGTCCATACTTGCGAGGCTTTGGTATATTGTGGCGTTTGAATCTTGCACGTTTTGTTTTACTCACATTAATTTTTTCTATTGCAGGACGCTTCACCATTTTTCAAACCTCGTACAACCAAAATGGTCAGCAAAATTTGCATTTTCTGTCATTAAATTTTGATCTACCATTGCTGTTCCTCCTCGACCTTAAACGAAATTCCAAGTTCTTTTTGTGCCCACTCGGCGCTTTCTTTTGCAGATATTTCGTGCTTTGAACCAATTTTTGCATTTCGTATTTTTCGTCTTTTAACTCTGTACCCGCATCTTGCCAATGCTACATTTACGTGAAGTCCAATAATTCCAATCTTTGGGTCGTACTTAACTTCTGGAATATCGATATATTCCTTGATACCGAATGAGAATCCATTTTGTGTGAAACTTTCTTCTTTTATTTTATTTTCAACTGCTCTCAATAATCTTTGAAGTATTTCTCTTGCTTTTGTTCCGCGCAATGTAACTACACTTCCTATTGGAAGACCTGGTCTGATTTTGAAATTTGCTATTCTTCTTCTTGCTTTTGCCTGAACTGCTTTCATTCCAGATATAGTATTAAGAAGTGCGATAGCTTTGTCAACATCTGCTGTTTCTGTACCTGCACCTATGTTTAATGTTACTTTTTCGAGTAATATTTCTCTATTTTTATTCATAGTAGTTGTAACTGCATTCATTGTAATTTGATTTCTGCCTCCTTATCTCCGATAACAAATAATTGATTTGCATCAGTTTCCCAAGTATCGCCGTCGCTCTTCATTACTGCTATTTTACGTTTCTTAAGTTCACCAATTTCTTTTGTTTCTTTTATTTTCGCGAATACACCTGGGTGTTTTCCACCAACAACATATGCTAATTTACTATTTGCGAATGTAATGTGTTTGATTGGCTTTCTTGTCAATACATCAACAAAAAGAACATCACCTATGCTGTATTTTTCATTTGATAAAATATTCCAACCGTTACTCAAATTCAATTGTGGCTTTGCTTTTTTTAATGTAGTTTTACCGACAACTTTTGCTATGATGAATTTGGCTTCATCTTTTGAAATTTCTATGAAATTTAATTTGCCAATTACGTTCATAACTAATCTGTAATTCTTACCTGCTTTTGGAACGGATATAACATCGAAAATTCCTACAGAGAATTTTATATCTCTTATTGGTCTGCCATTAACAATAATCTCCTTAGCATTTAAAAGTTTTTTAATGTCTTTTGTTGTTTTAGCTATTTGGATTAATTCTCTCAAACATACTACTAAGGGAATAGATAATTCACGTTTGTGAGCGCCAGGAACAGGCGCCGCTATCCATTTTACTCCTTTTCTCTTTACTGGCCACGTTCTCGGTGCTGCTAATCGCGACATGTGTTTGTATTTTGCCATTTATTTCTTCTCCAATTTCCTAATTCGGAGCTTATCATCCAAATTTAAAGTTATCAGTTGAACTTTTGAAGGTGACAGCGGGTATTTTATCGGCGCCTGTCCGCCCTGTTTTTTCAAATGAACATCTTTTAGATAAATTCTGTAATTTTGTGCATCGACTTTGTCAATCTCACTTAATTTTCCTTTGAATTGTCCTCTCAATACCTTTACTTTGTCTCCAACTCGTACTGGAAAACTTCTTCGCTTGTATTTTATTCTCAATTCTTTTGACAACGTGCTTGCCATCAACTTTCGTCTTATGTGAATAGGAGCATTATGTCTAAACTTGCGCTGTTTTCTCGGTTGCGTACTTGAATTCCAGGTTTTATTCCAATCTTTTTTCATTACAAAATACTAGTTGCAATTTTCGCCACTGCCGGCCATCGCACTGCAACCTCCTTAGCAATTGGTCCTTTGATCAAAGTACCTTTTGGCAGTCCGAGTTTTGGATCTTTCAAAACTATGGCTGCATTGTCTTCGAATTTTACTTTCGTTCCATTTGGTCTTTCGAATTCTTTCTTTTGTCTAACTATTACTGCGTCAACAAGTTTGTGCACCATATCCGGCTTTCCGGAAATTACAGTTGCTTTTATTCTATCCGAAACTCCTGCCGCCATTAATTTTCTTGTTCGTCCCTTGAAACCCTTAACGGAAATTATTCTCATTATTTTAGCTCCGCCATTGTCTGCACCTACTACATTAGCGCCTATAGGTAACGATTTACTTACGTGTGCCTTTACATCTTTCATTTTGAATCTCCTGTATTTTCTCTCTTTTCTATTACAACAAATGAAACAGTTTTTGCAATTTGCCTGCATTCAGCTATTTTTACTTTATCTCCAACTTTTGCATTTATTTCTGGAGGATTATGAGCGTGAACCTGTGAGCGTTTCTTTTCGTAACGCTCATATTTTTGAATAAACGCAATTCGAGGCCATTCAACTGTTACGGTATTCTGCATTTTATCAGAAACTACAGTTCCTTCGAAGACTCTTCCGCGTAGATATATTGGCTTCCCGCCTTTGTAAAATATTTTTTGTTTTGTTTTCATTTTTTGTTTCACCACTTTTGCTCCGAAATTAAAATTTCGGTAACTTTTTCTTGATGCGGTCCCACGGACGCGCAACGAGTATATTTCCTTCCACCTCGACTTTTTTCTTGTCGGGCAGAGTTATTGTCAAAGTTGTATGTTCTTTGAAGACTCTTTTTTCGCCTTTGCGAGTTTCAATCACGAACGTCTTGTAGGTTTCATCTACTATCTTACCTTCCAAACCAACATTGCTTTTGTTCTTCGCGCTGGTTATCTTTATAGCGAGACCAATTAGTTCGTGGCGAACCACATTATTTGGCGTTATCATTTATTGGAGTACCTCAATACTTTCCGATTCGAAACCCAATTGAACAAGCAACTCTTTGACTTTTCTTCTGTGATCGCCTTGCAGTTCGATTGTTTTCTCCTTTGGTTTATATGTTCCACCGCACGCAAGTTTTTCCTTGAGTTTTTTCGCGACAGCTTTTATTTCTTCATCTCGTGCTTCAAGACCTTCGATAACAGTTGTTGGACTTCCGTATTTTCTTTTATCCATTTTGACAACTATTTTTTGGCCTTCTTTTGAGATATCTGAACATACACAAATGTCCTTAGGTAATCCGCAAACAGCGCATATCTCTGACATTCTTTTTACTTCTGACCTCCCTTTTCAGCCGGCTTTATTGCGGCGTCTAACATAAGTATACGTGCAATTGCTCTTCTAAGAGCTTTGATTTTTCCTGGACTTTCAATAGCAGAACCTACTGCTCTTTGCGCTCGCAACTTGATTAGTTCTTTATATGTATCCTCAAGCATTGCTTTTCGTTCTTTACTGCCCAGATTTTTCAGTATCTTGAATGACTTCTTCATTATTAGCCTCCTGTGTTGCATTCTCATTTGGTTCTTCGCTTACTTCATCTTGAGAAATAGTATTTGTCTTTTCTGAATCTGTATCAGATTTCCCAAGCGAAACATCTTGTTTCGCTGGGCCCAGCTCAGCTTCGCTTAGCTTGGGCTTTGCTCTTTTCTTTGGTTTCCCAAGCGAACTTTTGTTCGCTGAGCCCTGCTGAGAGCTTCCAAGCTCGGGTTTAACTTCTTGGATCTCTGTTACAATTTGATCTGTTGCTTCAGCTTTTTTCTTCTTTGGCTTTGGTTCAGTATTTTTTAATAATAGTTTCTGAGCCTTTTGCTCTTCTGCTTCAAGCATATCTATTTCTTTTTGTACTTCTTCAGGAATATGAACACCTTCAATAATTTTGATTATATCTGGCTGATAAATATCTGGATGCATTATTCGTACTTGTATGCCAACAGTTCCGGAACGTAAATTTGCACCTGTCTTAACGTGATCAATTTGTTCCAGTGCAACTTGTCCGCTCTTCTTCATATGGCCTGCTGGAAATCTCCACGAATGAGCTCTTGCACCAGGTACGCCTCTTCCGCTAATCATAATTTCAGCTCCAAGCGCGCCTGATTTCATTATCTGCATTAATGTCCTATAGCCAATTGCTTTGAATCTAGACGAACCAAATCTTTCCAAATCCGCTGCAACTTTCTTTGACATTACTGCTGCGCTCAAATTTGGATTCTCAAGTTCTGTAACTTCTATCTGCGGATTATCCAATTTGAATTTATTTCTCAACGTTACTGTAAGTTCTTGGATCATAGTTCCACCGCGTCCAATTATCAATCCAGGACGTACTGCATACACAAGTATTTTTTCGCCGAGCGGAGTTTTCTCGACAATTATTTTGCCTACTCCAGCTGCGCTGCCTATTACCGAATCAATGTATTCTTTTATTTTGAGATACTTTGTTTTCTCTTTGATAAATTCTCGTTCTATCATTGTACCAATACGAGATTAGCAAAAACTAATCTGCTGCCTCCTGCTTTTGATCTATCATTGTGACTTCGCTCCTGTGTTAACTTTTAAATTAGTTTCAGGCTTCTCTGCTACGATTTTCTTGTCGTCTTTCTTTTTCTTTTCAATTTCTTTTGCAACTAATTCAAAATGAGCATTTTTTCTTACTCCGCGATTTCTTCCATTATGTTGTATTCGTGCACCTTTATGTACAGCGGCATGTATAATTGTCAATTTCTTTTCGTCCATTCCTTTTTCTTTTGCATTTGCTTTCAAACTATCGATAAGCTTTGCAACCGCTATTGAAACATTTCTTGGATATTTTCCCTGTCCTATACCGCGTTTATGTGAGACATTCCAAGTATAACGTCTGTATGGAACTGCTAATTTTTCCTCTACAACTAATTTCAAATCGTTTAGAGCTACATTTACGTTCTTGCCTCGTATAAAATTTGCAACTTCGTATGATTTCTTTGCAGATATTTTCAAATTTTTGCCAACTACTCTTGTCATTGTTTTTCCATCGTATCCTTGAAAGCTATATTGTGTCATTTTACTTTACTGACTGATGTTTGGAACCTCTTGTTGCGCCGACTCCAGCAGCAGAGTGCTTGACATCTTTTCTTGTCATTACAAAGTCGCCAAGATTCCATCCTATCATCTCCGGTTTTATTTCTAACGGGGCAAATTCTTTTCCGTTATGAATGTGAAGTGTTAATCCAAACATTTCTGGCAAAATTACCATATCTCTTGCGTGAGTTTTAATCGGTCTTTTTCTTTTGCCTTCTTTTTGCTGTCTGACTTTTTCCAAAAATTTCTTCTGCACCGGAGTAAAACCTCTCTTGATGTTTCTTCTCTTTTCAGATGGAAGCAATTCAGCTATTTCTTTCAAGCTTAATTTCTGAAGCTCTTCCGGCGTTTTTCCTCGGTATTTGAATTCCTTCGCCATTATTTCTTGCCTCCTCTTCCTGTCTTTCGTGCAGCAATTAATCCAACTTTACGTCCTGGAGGTGCATTTCTTGAAGTTGTTGTTGGTCTTCCCTTTGTTCTTCTGTGAGTACCACCAAACTTATGGTCAACAGCATTCTGTGCAACACCACTTACAGTTGGATGTAGTTTGCCTCTTCTTCTCCGTGCAATGTGTTTTTTTCCACCTTTAACGAAAGGCTTTTCAGAACGTCCGCCGCCAGCAACTACGCCAACCATTACCCTGCAATTTTTGTTAATTTTGATTAGCTGTTTTGACGGCATTTTTAGTATTACTTTATCTCCTTCTTTTGTAATTACGAATGCGGCTCCAGAAGATCTAACCAGCTTTGGTCCATTTTCTGGAATTAATTCTATGTTAAAAACTGGGTAGCTTGATGGCACATCTCCTAAGCATAAAATATTTCCCTGTTTTACAGGTGCTTGTCTGCCAGCGTGTACAATATCGCCTTTTCTCAAACCCAATGCTGCCGGCAAAAGAACTTCCTGATCATCTTCGTATTTTACAACTGCCAAAGGTGCGTAATGTCCAACTGAATTAATTATATCCATAACTTCTCCGCGTAAAGTTTCATCTGTCTGTTTTGGATAGCTAATTTTTCCGGCGTAATTGAAACTTGGAGCTCTATATCTAGGCCCGCCTTTTCCTCTTGCCTGTTGTATTAATCTTTTTGTCATTATGCCAATCCTAACTGAGTTGTTATATCAACTGCCAGCGTTTCTGGTGATAGCTTGATGTAGGCTTTTTTCTTGCCTTTTATGTCGATTAAAGTGTTAACACCAATAACTTTGGCATTGAACGCTTTTTCAACTGCCCATTTTATTTCTGATTTCTTTACTTTCTTATCAACTATGAATATCAAAACATTCTCTGCTTCCATTTTTCTTATTGCTTTTTCCGTGCTAAGTGGATGCATTAGTATTGTATATGGATCTTTCATTTGAACAAATCCTCCTTATTCATTACATCCAAACTTGCTGGAGTCCAAATTACAAGTCTGCTTGGTCTTGCTCCAGGAGCAAGCAATTCCGAATTAATGTATTTCACTTGACAGACTTCAACACCCGGAATATTTCGTGCAGATTTTTCTGTATCGCAAGGTCCAGAAACAACTATCAATGGTCCAACTTTTCTCTTGTATTTTCTTCCTCTCATTGTTCCTTTACCAGCTCTAATTTTTTTCTGCTTTGTTCGTTCTAATTCATTTGTTAATCCTAAATTTTCAAGAGCGTCGACAACTTCTTTAGATTTCTTCAAATTCTCAATTTTATTTTCAACTATTAATGGAAATGTTTTGATTCCATTTAGAGTATGTTTCTGCTCAACTAAATTTTTATTTATTGATGCAGCAATTGCTGAGCGCAATGCTTTGAACTTTTCTTTTACATTTAATTTATGCGAAATTACTTTGTTAACATCGGGATTGTGTGCAGTTCGTCCGCCAATTGTTTGGGCAGCTCTCGCTCCAATTCGCATAATATTTTTTCCTCTAATAGATACTGCCTTTCTGGATATTCTTGAGATTCCAATATTATATGTTGTTGATATTCTATGTCTATTTTTAGTCCACGCTTTACCTTGTTTATTACCAGCTTCTGGGTCTGCACCATATTTTTGATAATTATGAGATTGAATTGCTAAGACTGCTCTTTTAATTAAATCGGGACGAATTGTTTCGGAAAATTGCTTTGGTAATTCTACATCTGCAATCTTCTCGCCTTTAATTGAATAAACTGCTGTTTTAGTCATTGTAATCTCTCCTCTAATATATCTGGACCTAAGAAAAATATTCCGAGTGGAGTCAAATGATAATTATATGGGCCTTTGACAATGTAATCTTTTTGAATTAAATTAGCTAATGCGGCTTTTTCTTCTGCATCTTTTAGATAAATGTTATGACTTGCATTTGGACGTATTCTCGTTAACAAATCTAATTCTAAGTTGGTTGGCATATATGTGGGAATAAGTCCATTATTTACACAATATTTTTCTGCTTCAGTAAATTCCAAACGTGCTAATTCATTAAGAATTCTGTTAACCAGTTCGAAATTTCTAAGTTTAATATCCTCTATAGTAGATTCTATCTTCCATTGCGATTTGGGTTTAGGATTATTTTCTATTGTGCTTTCTGTACTCCATTGCGATTTAGTTTGTTTAGGTGTGGATGTCATTGCTGTTGGCTCCTCAAACTTACATCTACAATTTCTGGTGCTTCAGTAAATTTGCTTGCTGGTCTGATAGCATGACTTAAAACAACCAATCGTTTTTTTGCTCCAGGAGCTGAACCTGCAATCAAAATAAAATCACCTTTGACTTTTCCGTAGCGCGATAATCCAGAAATAGGATTTATTTGTAGATCATTTATATTTGCAATCTTTAATATTTGAGAATTATAATGTGTTCGTTTATGGAAACCCATTTGTCCAGGCATTGGAATCCACCATCCAACTTTACTCGGTGTAGTTGGACCCATAGTAGATCTGTGTCTTCGTCCAAATTCGGCTTTGTGGCTTTCAAGTCTTACACCAAAACGCTTTATATCGCCCTGGAAACCTTTTCCTTTTGTAACGCCGTGCATATCAACAAATTCCCCTGCTTTGAAGACATCAGATGCGTTAATTTCTTTTCCAAGTTTTTCGGATGCGTAAGAAAATTGTGATTCGACATTTCCGCCAATTGGTAGTTCAAAAACTTCTGGTGTTTTCTTTCCCAAACCAGTTGTTCTCGGCTGTGTATAAACAACAACTCTTACTTCAGAAATATCAGATAATCTTTGTTTCAAACTTTCAATAGTTGCTTTTCTCTTTTTCGGAAGAATTAATGTTCTTGATAAATCTTTATCTTTAGATAAACCTTCTGCCCATACTTCTGACAAAACTTTTTTGCCGTATGAAGTTTTAGCATAAACTCTTATAGCCCCAACTTTCAAACTCGGAGCTTCAATAATTGTGACAGCTCTCTTGAGTTCCTCGCCTTTTGTAGGAGTTTTGGGTCTATTGTCGACAATGATAACAGAAGTCATCCCAGCTTTATAGCCAGCGAATCCTAAAAGTTTGGTATCTTTAATTGGTGCAAAATTCTTGACCATAGCATTAATTCGTTTAGCTCTCTTTCTAGGCCAAACAGCTCTACTTCCTCTTTGTGGTCGCTTTCTTTTCGTATGTCCCATTTATACATCTCAGTCCATTTGAATGGACCAGTCAATGCGCAGCATTAGACGCTGCCCATTTTAATTTACACTTTCGGAGAGTCTTATCTAAAGCGACAGAATTCTAGATTTGCAGGGGTAATAGAAATCGGCTTTCTGCGGTTTATAAACCTTGTTATAGAGAACTCTTTTATACTTAAATTACCTTCCGAGCTTATGGCATTTCCATTCTTTGGCGGAAATAAACTTACTACAGAAAATAAACTCATCCGGAAATTTAACAGCTATAAACAGGAAAGAGAAACATTGGAGGCTGAGATGGATCGTATTGCTGCCCAAACTCTAAATGTAACAAAGTTAATGGGCTCTGGAAGGATACCAAAATCCGCGGGGAACAAAGAGCTGACAGAATTAAAAGCTCAAATGAGAGATACTATAAAAAAAGCCATTAAGGTTAACAAAATACTAACTGATCTTCTTTTGAAAATAACATAGGATGATATAAAGTCAATAGGCGAAGAAGAGTAATTATCTTAATGCTGTGTCTAACGTGGCTTGATTGTCTGCTAATTCAATAGCTTTTTTTGCTTTCTTGGATTGGCTATATTTTTTATAATTGTCTTCAACTGCATCGCCTATATAATTAGGGTTGACACCCATATACCAATACATAGTCGTCCAATCATTTGGTCCAATTGCCATTTTATATTTACAATATAGATAATATAGTATATAAAACTTTTGGTTTTCGCACTGCATTGACGATATTAAGAATGTAAATCCGAGCAGACTTTAGAAGCGCTCGGATTAGTTGGAGGCGCCGCAATATTATTACGGCGTTGGCCACTTCACTAGCAAACCGAAGTTTGCTTATCTTAGAAGTGAGTTTGAGTTGAGAGAGCTGGTATTAGCAATCTCTCTTTATTCGTCCAGTAGGCTTCAAATGGCGGATAAAAATCAGCCTTCTTCAGCTGTTTAGACATATCGACCATTCTCATTGTGCCTTTTGCCATTATTGGAACTTTGATATCTTGTTTGGATATCTTTGTCAAAAGTTTGTAGTAGGCATCTGCCTCAATATTTTTTTGCAAATCGAACACCTGCAATCGTTTTTGTCTTTTCTTTGTTGTCATTTGAACCCCCCTAATGAGTGTGATGCAAAGGAATTTCCTTTGCAAGACGGATTCGAACTGTAAGCAATTTCAGTCCGATACTTACATTATGTAAGTAACACATATATAAATGTTTCTAAAGTAAAGTATATTATTACTAATCGTAACAACACAACGATTATTTTATATACGTAATACTTTTTCTTAGGAAATGCTTGATGACATTGATAAACAGATTATCGGTAAGCTAGCTAAGGATGGCAGATTGTCATTAACCAATCTTTCTAACGGTATGGATATATCGAGAGTAGCAATTGCTACAAGAATTGACAAATTAATAGAAAGCGGCATACTAAAGATATCTGCATCTTTGAATTTAGACAAATTAAATTATCAAACTTTAATTGTTGAAATGCAAGTGCCAAAAAAACAGCAGGAAGAATTTAGAAAAGTTATTTCTGTAAATGCGAAAGTGCTCAATTGTTTTGAAGTTTCTGGACAATATAATTATTTATTAATTTGTTCTGCAAAAAATAACAATACCTTAAGACATTTTATTGAACACGATCTGAAAAGATTTGCAGATGACTGCAAGGTAACATTAAGTTCGAATCCAGTCTATCCGGAATTCGTACATTTGAAACATTTGGAGAATGAATAATGGCGTATAGTATATTCGCATACATAAGTTTAGCAGCGGTTGCATTAATTGGAATTGCATTCGCACTAGCTTTGAAATTAAAAGATGTAAAGTGCGATTTATTGGAAATATACACACGATTACTTAACATATGTCCAAATCACAGATGTAGTATTGCTGGCAATCGGAATAATACTTGTTATTTCAATCTGGAAAATATACGATGAATATGGTGGCTTAGTTAAGAAGCACGATCCTGATGCTTAGCCCTTTACATTTCCAATAGGTAAAAACCTTACAACTTTCTTGCTAATTCCTGCTTGATCCATAGTATCAATTACTTCGTTGATATCTTTGTACGCCTTGCCGGCTTCTTCTGCCAAGCCGGACATAGAGACTGCGTGCACATAGATTCCTTTCTTCTCCATTGACTTCTGCAATTGCTCGCCTTGGAATTCTCTCATAGCAGCTGTTCTTGACATAGTTCTGCCAGCTCCGTGCATCGTTGAGCCAAATGTTTCTTCCTCTGCTTTTGTTGTGCCGACACAAAGATATGAACCTGTTTCCATAGAACCGCCAACAATTACCGGCTGGCCGGTTTTTCTAAATATATTTGCCAATTCACTTCTCTCTGGGCCAAAACATCTTGTAGCGCCTTTTCTATGAACTAAAACTTTCTTTTTCTTGCCGTCAACTATGTGCTGTTCTTCTTTAGCAATATTATGAGCTACATCGTATATCAATTCCATTCCCATATTATCGATATTTTTTCCGAACGCTTCGGAAAATCCTTTTCTAATTTGGTGAGTAATTACTTGTCTGTTTGCGAATGCGTAATTAGCGGCACTGCGCATTGCTTTCAAATACCTCTCAGCCTCTTTAGAATTAATTGGAGCGCAGCTTAATTCCTGATCTCTTACATTTATACCCCAATCTTTTAATTTCGGTCTGAATAAATCTACATAATCGGTACATATTTGATGTCCAAGTCCTCTGCTTCCGGTGTGCACCATTACAACAACCTGTCCCGGAAATAATCCAAATGTTTTTGCGATCTTTTCGTCAAAGATATTTTCTTTTTTAATTACTTGTATTTCTAAATAATGATTACCGCTTCCTAATGTTCCAAGACCTGTAACTCCGCGCTTGACT
>JAGVWH010000021.1 GCA_018304365.1 Nanobdellati archaeon | reverse complement strand
CCTGTAAGAATTACTGATATTATTATCAAAAGTATAGGCATTACATTTGCTTTTAGAGTTTGAACTATTTTATTTCCACTCGATTGTAAATCTAAACTCATTAGCTGTTGTGGTTGTTGCTCTGGCACTCCAAATTTTTCTGTTTCGGCATCTGGACCGCCTAAAGAATCAGCTGGCTCACCAACAAAATCTCCTCCAGATCCGGGTGCAGCTGATGGTTCTATATCTCCTCCTGTATCTTGACCGAAATCCTGGCTTATAGAAACCTGTCTGGCAGCTTTGGAAGCCGCATTGTCCTACTTCACACACGTGCAAAGCAACATTTGGATAATTGCAAACGTTTCCACAAACACCGCAATTATCTTTATCGCTTATGATGTTAAAATCTTCGTCTATTATTCCATCGCAATCGTTATCCTGATTATCACAAACTTCAGTTTGTGGTGAGCAAATTACATTGCCGATGCAATCTTGATCGTCTACATCTGTTTTGCCGTCGCAGTCATTGTCGAAAGTATCTCCGCATAATGTTTCTTTATTTGGCTCATATCTTAATTCAGCACTTCCATAATTACACGATGTTAGCTGTCCTACTGAACAGCTTCTCTGTGCTCCAGCACATACGCCTTGTTGTAATGGACAAAGTTCTGATATTTGTTCATCGACAGAATTATCGCAGTCATTATCTACACCATCACAAATCTCAGCTCCACTTGGTAAACAAGCGGCCGTAGTTGTTGCAGAAGGAGAATTGGAAAGTGGAGAATCTCCACGAGTTGAATGAGTATAAATAACCGTAAACCAATATGTATGACCTGGTTGCAAACCGGAAACAGTTCGTGTAAATGGCTGTCCTTCATCTGCTATTAGACAAAATACACCGGGCAAACAATAAGTTGCACCAATTATGAGATTATTAACATTAGTATTAGCTGTTATCGGACCGGCAGCTGAATATTTTATTTGGAAATCTGTAATAGCTTTGGACTCGCAACCACGGCTTCCTGTAGCTTCTGTGTCCATATTGCACGGAAGCGAAAATGTCAATGATACAGAATCTTTTGTCGCACCAATAACTTGTAAATCAGTTACAGATTTTAATGGATCAAAAGTTACTGGTTGTGAAATATCTCCGCCAAATCCAGGACTGCCAATTATTACTGCACCAGTTGAATTATTATGGAGATAGCTCGCTGCAATCCCTGCAGAAATAACTAAAACAAATAGTATGAGAATTATATTTATCTTTAATATTGGTTTCATCAATTATAGGTCAATCTAGCTGTATTTAATATTTTTCAAGCCAAATAAATCCAACTCCAGAAAAATAAAAATAAAAAAATAAAAGAAGAGCAAGTTTTACTTCAACTTGCTAAATACTTGTATAGCCATCGCGATAGCACCAATAAGTACTAGGATAAACGCAATGACTAGGAATATTACTGTAATCCAGTCAACTGCTGTTCCAATCGATGGTATAGCTGAGCTGACAGGTTCAAGTGTAGCTGCTAATATCAGAAACACTGCGCCAACGCCAACGTAGCCCAATTCTTTTTTCAACTGGTCAACATATCCACTGTACTTTAACAGTGCTAGTCCGACTAAGATGCCTACACCGGTTCCAATTACACCCTCTAAAAAGGCCATTTTAGTTTTTACCTCCTACGAACTAGGAATACTTAGACAAATTAACAGGCATATATAAATGTTGTGTGACAAAAATAATTACTGACGATTAGTAAAAATACAATTATAATAATAATTATAACAAAAATAATCTATCTGCGTTTGGATTTTGGTTTTGTTATGAATGCAACGACTGCCCAAAGTGCTCCAATCAATATGAATATAAGTGCGAGCAACTGCCAGATGAAACTCAGCCATACTGTTGCTGTTTCGCCAAGCATATCAGTAACTCCAAGACTTGTTGCGACATCGATAAAATAAAACATTACACCTGCCGCAATAAAGCCAGCAGGAACTATTATTTTATCCATCAAGCCGCTGTACCTTAAGAGTACAAGACCTGCCAAAATTCCAATTGCGATTCCCAATGTTCCGTCGAGGAATACCATAAAATAAATTATATTTTGTAATATATAAATTTATTCTCGTCTGTCTGTCCACTTTCTAAACACAGCGTGTCCAAAGTTAACGAGCAAATCAAATTTCAAATCTTTCAAATACCAGGGATAATCGCATCCGCCAAAATTTGAGCCCGTCCAAATATAAAACTCAGC
Organism: Nanobdellati archaeon; assembly: GCA_018304365.1. Taxonomy (GTDB): domain Archaea; phylum Nanobdellota; class Nanobdellia; order UBA10117; family UBA10117; genus JAGVWH01. Next base: position 3,905 of record JAGVWH010000021.1, on the reverse strand, counting down.
TTCTAAGTTTTCTTTTTTAGTTAATGTTTGAAGCTCCTTAACTATTTGTAAGGCATTCATCTTTAATCCGTCTGGTAGCTGTAAACAGACTTTAGCTGTTCCATCTTTGCCAAGCTCCTTTATTTCTCCAACTACTCTGGGCAGTTCCAAATCATAATCGAGCTGCATATCTGTATCCATAATGCTTTAAAGCGCTAGATTTTCGTTTAAAAACTTATGGAAGAGGATAGAAAAATTGTTACTAAAGAACGTTTAGATAAAGAATTCGCGAGAATAAAAGAAGCGCTTGAAGAAACAGAAATGCGCGACGACTTAGACGAAAGTCAGCTAAGGGGCGCTGTTGAGTGTCTCGATACAGCCACAAGATATACAAAAGATGCGGAATACTTCGCTGAAAAGGGTGACTTTGCAACCGCATTCGGCGCATTAAATTATGCTTTCGGCTTTATTGACGCTGGATTAAGACTGCAAGTCTTTGTAAAAAAGCAATGATTATTGGCGATATATATTTATCAAAATCCAACACCAATATTAAACAAATAAAGAAACAATTTCCTTACATCAAAACTATTTGCAAACTTTCCGGCATTTCTGGCGAGTTTAGAAAACCGAAAATAAAAAGACTATTTGGGGATTCTACAATTACGACTCATAGAGAACACGGAATTTCTTACAACTTGGATGTTTCAAAAGTAATGTTTTCCCAGGGAAATCATTTTGAGAAAAGAAGACTAATGAATTTAGTAAAACCGAATGAAACAGTAGTAGATATGTTTGCTGGCATTGGTTATTTCACACTTCCAATTGCAAAAAAAGTAAAGCAAATTTATGCTATAGAGAAAAATACAGAATCTTATAACTTCTTAGAACAAAATATAAGACAAAATTACTTATCAAATGTAACTGCGATAAAAGGCGACTGCAGACAACAAAAACTTGGAAAGATTGCGGACAGAATAATTATGGGTTATTTTCCAGGCACAAAGAAATTCCTGCCTGCCGCGCTAAAACTTGCGAAGGAGAATTGCATCATTCATTACCACGAACTTGGCAAAAACGAAAAAGAAATCATAAAACAGCTGCCAAAAAATGTTGAAATACTAAAGATAAGAAAAGTAAAAAGTTATTCTCCTAATAAAAATCATTATGTTATTGATTTCAAGCTATAAGCTGTTTCTTATCACTATATTTAAACGCGTCAAGAAAATCTTTTCCTGCTGTTTTGTTTTTAGATACAAGCCAAGTATAAACGCGTTCGTTATAACAGCCTTGACAAACAGATGTATTAGATTCGAGTCTGCAATAAGTGCAGCTTAGTTTATTATAACGTCTTACAGTATCTAAAAACGCTCTAATTTCGTTTCTAAATTCTTTTATTGTCGCAACCCGTTTTTTATCTATCCAATTTTCAACTTTATCGGTTTGGCACAGTGCACATATTGGCGACTGCATTACTTCGTCGCATAATACACAAACGTTTTTGTTGACGTGATTTACCACTCTGGATATAAGGATGAAAGTTTTGTTTTAAAATAATTGTGGTCATAAAAGCCTTAGAAGTTCATAAGGCTCAAGTTTGTCAACTGGGGCTGGCTCTTGCGGCTGTGGTCTATTTTCTTCTTCCGGAGCTTCTGGCTGAGGCTGCGACGATGGTTTAACATTCTGCTCTTCCGGTAGTTTTGGCATTGCAGGAGCGGAAACAACTTTTTTGGTGCTCTGGAGCAGAAATAATCTATTTTTTTCCATCCCCCATTCAATGTCTTGCTGATGATATAAATGCTCATTAACGCTAAGCAAGAGCTCTGATAATACTTTTAGCTCTCTATCTGTTAATAACTCTCCTTCTTTATTTTCTTTCGGAATATTTTTCTTTACGATTTTATTACCAAACAAATCTTTTGCGAGCATCCAAGGCTGTTCGTTCTTATAATTTCCAACAACTTGTCCAGTATCTTTTTCCAATAAAACTTTTGATGCTCTAAAATTTCTAACAGCAAAGCTCATACCCATCCCCCAAATCGCTTCGAGAGCTATAGTAGAATCATCTTTCAAATACGCTATGCCTGATTTCTCTGCATTGACTTGCCTTTGCACAATTAAAGCTATATCTATATCTTCATACGAAATATTATTATCATTTCTATATTTTATCGCCTCGGGCGAAAATAGTGATGCCCAAAATTCTAAAACTCCTCTTGTAACTTTTTGCGAACTTGTTAGATTCAAAACCGCATAAGAAAAAGCAGAGTTAATTGCCGAACTTCTCATTGCGACTATTGCTGAATCTCTCCCAGAACTTATGAAAGCTGATATTGGAGCATTTCTAAGCTCTTCAGCAACATCGATATATGAATAAAACTCATCTACTTCATTTAATAAATCGGCTGACAGCGAACTGAAAAGAAAAAAGTTTTGTATTTCCTGAGAAACTTTTACTAAATTTTCATCTGTTATGGTTTTGAGTTTTGCTAATATTTTACTATCCAAATCTCTGGCTTTAATAAAATCTTTGTAAGCTTCCGATGTAATTACAAAACCATTTGGAACGGGGAATTTGGCTTTGTGCAAATCAGCTAATATTGCGGCCTTCTTTCCGACGAGAGATTCGTCAGCGTAAGTAACTTCCTTAAACCACTTGCAGTACTTTGTCATTAAAAAAAGAACTCTGTAAAAGTATTAATATATTTGGCTTATAGTGTAATCTCTTTTTTAGTTTTGTTATCAAGAAGTCTTATAGCACATCTCATTGGCATTTTTGTGCTTGCTTTTCTTGCTGCTTCCCTTGCGGTTGGTATGAAATCTTTTTCTACGTAAAAGGAGAATAAAATTGTTCCGGGTTTTACCTGAACGGCGTGACCTGATGGCGATCCGAAACTGAGAGCCATACCTTGGGAAAATCGGTCTGCTCCGGCTGCAGTTGCTACTGCTTTTTCTCTAAGAATTTGATGAGGAACTGATCTTATTTTTAAAGCCCAACCTGTTTTTCCTTTCTTTTCAAGTGCCCTTACTGCCGATTGTCTTGCAGCTTCTAAAGCATTATCTCTTATTTGTATTTCTCTTGCAGCTAATAATTGTACTTCATAAGGTAAATTTTGCGAGTTTGCTCTATCGCCCATATCAAACTGTACAACTTTGACGTTTGGAGCGCCCTTTACATATGCTTTTGCTCTCTTTCTGCTTGTTCTTGTATACGCGCGTTTTACCATTCGGTAAGCGTGCAGCTTTAAGTCGTGCCATAGTATGAAAGAATGTCTTTAGTCGATTTTTAAGGTTTGCTGCTATAGTTGAATAGTTAGATATAAATACCAAAAATGTCTAGTTTTAGATAATGGTTTACAAACCTAAGCACTTACAATTAATGTTATTTGGAGCTGCACTTACACCCATAGCTGCAATTCAACTCATTTCTATAAGCAATTCTACATTAATATTGATGCTAACAGCATTTCTTGTTTTGATAGCTGGAGTAGCTATTCCTATGGGTATTTTCGAGCATATGCGCTATAATCGCATAAACAAGTAGGTTTAATAGATTTGATTTTCTCGTTTTGCTATGATTAGAGCTGAAGACTTAGTTGGCAAAAGTTACGGGGAAGCTAATGCTCTAACTGGTTTAGAATTCAATTTAAGAGATCACAATACTGACCATCATTTAATCCAAGACCTAGCTCAAGCTGAAACCTATCTTGGAATTGCAGAAGCTTTTCTGCCTGAATACAATCCAAAAGTAAAAACCGGAACTCAAACCGAGAGATTTTCCAGATTAAGAAATCTCTCTGATTATGTATCTTCCCGATTTAATAATCTCAAACATACGAAAACTGCTGCAGCGTTGACAGCAGCTGGTATGATTTCTGCAGCTACATTTGGAGCTTTAACTAAAGATCTTGGTGTTGAGCTTCCAG
>JAGVWH010000020.1 GCA_018304365.1 Nanobdellati archaeon | reverse complement strand
CTGGATTAAGGAAAATTCTCCTGAAAATCTTATAGTTTATACTATGTCTGTTCCGCAAATACAATATTATGCAGAACGAACTACACTTAGTTATGGTGGCGGTTCTGAAGCATTTGATAAAATAATTGCAGATGGCAAACCTGCTTACTTTGTATTATCTGTATTCGAAGGTCATCCTGACTGGGTGGGAAATTATTTAGCGACAAATCCTGCTCTCGAAACTGTACGTGTTTATAACGATCAAAACAGCAGTCCTGTATTAATTATATTCGGACTCAAAAATTAAATCTTAATTTCAATAACGAAAGAGCTATTTGCGGTATTATTTTCCAATATAAAACTGAAAAATTAAATGAGCCTCGCATATGTTTCCAAACTACGCCTTGTTCTCTTATTTTAAAACCTCTTTTCTTCAAACTATAAAGTAAATTTATATCAAATGCAAAATCCATTATTACTAAATCACTAATTATTGTTTTTATTGCATTTTTTTTAAATATTTTAGCGCCGCATTGTGTATCTTTAAAAGGAAGTCCAAACATAAATCTCGATAATAAATTCAATCCTAAACTTCCAACTCTCTGCGATATGAATCTACGAAACCGATTAACTCTCCTTTAGCTATGGTAAAACCATATCTAATAGCTCTGCCTTTGCCAAGTCTTGTTCGCGAATATTCATAATTTATGTTTTTGTATATCTTAGCTAAATCTTTCACTAATTCTTTAGTTCCATCTTGACCTTCAATCATAACTAAAATTTCCGCCGTATTGAATGTTTTTGCATAGTCCTCTAAATTAGCTTTAATGCGCTCCCGCTCATTATATGCGGGCATAATTATTGACAAAGCCATATACGGTGAGCCTGAACAAAGGATAAAAACCTTTGTCTGTCAAAAACAATATGACAGATCTCACATTAATAATTCCAGCTTATAACGAAGAGAAAAATATCATATATACCATAGATAGACTTTACAATTTCCTAAAAAACAATAAAATAAATTACAAAGAAATAATAATAACTGAAGACGGCTCGTCGGATTCTACTGCAGAAATCATCAGGAAAAATATATCTATTTACAAAGGATTAAGACTAACAACGCGCGATAAAAATGTAGGTAGAGGATTTGCTTTAACAAATGCTATAAAAGATGCTAAAGGAAAATACATCATTTATATGGATGTCGATTTGGCTACAGATCTTCACCATATAAAAGATGCGGTAACTCACCTAGAAAACGGCTCAAGTATAGCTATTGGTAGCAGATATTTAGCAACCGGAACTGCAAAAAGAACATTCAAACGCAAATTTTTTAGCAAAATGTTCAATATCTTTACCAGAATTATGTTTGGCACTGGCTTAACAGACCATCAGTGTGGATTCAAAGCTTTCAACCGCGAAGATATACTTCCATTGCTTGACAAATTACGCGATATGCATTGGTTTTGGGATACGGAGATAATCGTAAAGGCGCAGAAAGCCGGCCTTAAAGTTACAGAATTTCCAGTAGTATGGGAAGAACAGCAAGCTACAAATGTAAATATAGCAAAAGATAGTCAACGAATGCTTTCTGGAATATTACGGCTTTGGCTAGAATTAAATTGGCTTAGCTTTAAGCGCTAAATTTATGTAGCCGAGATCTTCCAAAAATATCTTATCATCTACTTTGCAAACTATTTCTGCTAATTTCTTGAGAAATATTGGCGGCTTACTTGAACTTTTTAATTTTATTTTGTAACTAAATAAATAAGGTAAGTAGTTTTCGAACAAAGCGACAAAAAAGAATGACATTTTGCGCTTCTCTATTATAGAAAATCTTTCCTCAAGCTTCTTGAGTATTTGTTCTTCAGTATAAAGACGTTTATGTTCCCACGCCCACAAACCTATTGGTAAAGGCTTCATTTTCAGCCAAGTTCTTATTTTATTTATTGGATCGTAAATGACTGGATAATTCAGCATAGGTATGGATAGCAACAATTTTCCCGAAGATTTCATAATATAATGCATATTATCTATGCAAGAATCATCATCATCTAAATGTTCTAATACATCCATACAAACTACATAATCAAATTTACTTTCTTTAAATGGCAGATGAGATGCATCTGCTAATATTGCTTTACCATCTACTAATTTTAATAAATCTAGAGAAATATCAGTAGATATTACTTCAAATCCAGCATCTGCTAATTTCTTAGTTTGAAGTCCTGCGCCGCAGCCGATATTCAATGCTAAACCCTTACTCTCATTTTTTAGAAACTCCACGAGTACAGCTGTCTTATTTAAGTGTGTCATACACAAATCACTAAAACTTCCTTCTGTCGCGTGTCCAGTCATTAAACTTTCCTCGCTACACATATTAATGTAGAACCGAATGGTACTGTTATTTTATTTTCTATGTTTGTGAAATACATCGAAAGTATGTTATTTAATTTTGATTCCGAGATGCTTTCGTGCGGTATTCTCGCTCCTAAAATCTTTGCTCCTAGGATCATAGGTACTGAAAGTAAATTCCAATAAAACATTTTTTCTACTCTATAACCTGTATATTCCAGTATGTTCTTCAGTTGCTTTTTAGAGTATCTTCTCTTATGACCGCGAACTTCATCGTTTTTCGTCCATAAAAATTGGTAGCTTGGAACACTAATCAAAACGCAGCCATTATATTTTAACAATTCTCTAGCTTTTAGTAGAAATTCTACATCATTATCCACGTGCTCCAATACGTCTGCAAAAATAACCGTACCCATTTGGGGTACTTCTTTGTTGGTAATCTCATGGAAACTCTTAACCAATATTTTGCTCTTGCTATTAAATCTACTAGTCAGTTCGCCGGCTCTCTTTTCTACCTCTATTTGCTTCAAAAGCAATTCATTCCTGGATAAAGTCCAGAAATCATTAGTCCTCTCAAATACGTCAAGATCGCCTATAAGATCTCTTTCCATTGCTAAAACTAGCAAGAAACGCTTAAATTACTTTTTACGTGACTTCTAGATAAATAAATAACAAATACCATATATTAAAATTTATTAATCATTTTCTGTAGCTGCTGTAATTAGATTTTGCGTCTGAGATTCTTTATGTATTCGCCCATCATTTGCTGTTAGTTTTATTTTAGCATTCCTATATAGTCTTACAATATGGTTTTTAGCCAATCTTCCTATAAAGAACGGCAGCAAAATAGCGCCTTTTATTTTTTGGTGGGGAGAAGATGCAAGATTCCATCCTTTATGTAATTCCTGCAGTAAAATCTGTATATCTTTCTTATTTTTAACTGTGAAGTGATATGGCGTCCATTCGTTTTGGAATACATAATAGTAATCTTTAGAATCTTTCATATCAAATAACCGGCCCAATGCAAATCTCATAATAAACCTGCGGGAAAATTCTTTCATTTTTTCTTCCTGCAAATTAGAATTCTCAAATCTTGGTACTGGAAATCCATTGAAATTTCTTTTGTCTGCTTTCGCCCAAGAAAAATCTTTTGGTATGTAGCCTTTTTCTATTGCTGTATTATAAAGCTCCGTACCTGGTATTGCATCGGTCAAAGTAAATGCTACACTATCCGCCCGCAGCTTAAATGCGAAATCAAATGTTTCCTCTAATGTTTCCCGCGTCTCACCTGGATGGCCAACCATAAAAAAAGTTCCATAAGGTATGCCCGCTTCGCGTGTCAGCTTTATGGCATTTACTATCATAGATTTAACTATGCCTTTATTTATTTGCTTCATCAGCTGTTCATTGCCAGTTTCTATTCCATATTCTATCAAAACACATCCAGTGCGTTTCATCAATGCAAGTGTATCTTTGTCGACCAGATTTACGCGTGTTAAACACTCCCATTTAACACCTAAGTTTCTGCGTTCCAGCTCTTCCATAATCTCTCTAGCCCATGCTTTATCAGCAGTAAAAACATCATCCTTAAAGTGCACTATTTTTTTGCCATAAGTTTTAATCAAATATTCTATTTCATCTATTACATTTTTTGGGTCTCTTAATCGCAGCTTTCGTTTCCAAAATTGCGGAGAACCGCAGAAGTTGCAATTATATGGGCAACCTCTACTAGCCATTACACCATAGCTTTGGTATTGCTCCATCGGGAACAAATCATAAGCTGGCAGTGGCAAATGAGTTACATCTATAAATTCCCTATCTGGATTTCTAGTATACTTACCAACTTTGTTTAAAAATGACACTCCTTTAACACCTTCTAGACTTTTTCCTTCGCGCCAGTGCTTCAAAACTTCTATAATTGTTTCTTCAGCCTCGCCTCTTATAATTATATCAATCCAAGGTACGTGTTCTAACGTATCTTTATCTAAAAATGTAACGTGTTGGCCTCCAAAAATCACATATGCGCCCAGCTCCTTGGCTATCTTAGCTACATCAAAACCATCAAATCTATTGTAGCTGAAAGCAGATATGCAGACTATATCTGGCTTTGCATCCTGTAGTTGTTTCTTCACTTTATCTTTATCTAATTTTAAAATATCCAAATCTAGAACTTGCTGCTCTACATTTTCGATATGAGTTCGTATGTATGCGGCTATGCAAGCGATTCCAATGGGTGGCTCATACCTCTATTTGCTTCAAAAGCAATTCATTCCTGGATAAAGTCCAGAAATCATTAGTCCTCTCAAATACGTCAAGATCGCCTATAAGATCTCTTTCCATTGCCAAAACTAGCAAGAAACGCTTAAATTACTTTTTACGCGGTTATCAGGATGGAAAAGCTAAAAGCTGGCTTAATCGCTTCAAGCATAATCTTACTTACAAATCTAGCATTTAGACTAATTAATCAAAGCCAAATGATGTTTACATTCCCTTTTGATGGAACAGATTGGGCAACTCATATATTTGAGTTATGGGCTTTGGGAGAATATAGTTTTTATGGATTTGTACCTTACTGGTATAATGGTTACATATTATTTCAACATTACAACCCAGGATGGTATTTATTTAGTCTTCTATTTCTGAAATTATCTGGAGACATATTAGTATCTTCTTTTGTATCGATAGTGGTATTATTTTGCCTCATATTAGTTGGCATATATTTATTTGGTAAAACTCAAAAATTCTCTACATTACAAATAATTACTTTCTTTGCATTTTTTGCTGGAAATGCTTTAGCTATAGCTAATTTCATTAGAAATGGCAGAACTCCTGAGCTGGCTGGCTGGACTATATTTATCTTTCTGGCGGCCTTAATCTTTTATTACAAAGATAAACCATTAGATTACAAATTTTTGCTATTCATACCGTTATTAAGTTTCTTACTTTTATCTCATTTCGCTACATTTATTTTATTTAGTATACTTTTGCTGGGTTTTTTTCTAATTAAACCACTAAAAGAAAAAATATACGTAGTATTGTGCAGCTTAGTATCTCTAAGCATTATATCATTTTGGTTAATACCTTTATTGAGAGATTTCGATTCCACTTACGTGTCGATATTAAATTATTCCGCGAGATTTTATGATATGGGCTTATTTGATATTGGATTAAATATCGTACTTCCTATAGCAACTATAATTTTATTTGTGCTTTATTGGCAGCAGAAGAATTATTCTAGGACGGAACTAATCTTTTTTGCTCCAGTTTTAATATTTTCAGCACTTTTAGCGCTAAAATTAACACCCATACTTCCAATTCTAAATAAATTATATCCCGGTCCTACCGCTATATTTTTCTTATTTTTCGCGCTCTATTTCCTCTTGAGTCTTAAAATAAATACCAAAACTGCGAAATTATCTGTATCTATAATTATTTTGATTTTAGCTTTAAGTAGCGTAGCTATAAACACAATAGATACATCATTGTTTCCACAAAGAACCGATTTCCAGAAAGAAGTTTTGTCAATAATACCAAACATAGAAAGTAAATACATAATTGCTGGAGAGGGTCCAGAATTCATTAACTGGGGCATATACACTTATGCAGCAATTTATCATAACAAAAGCACAATTTGGGGAGGGTGGCAAACTACTGGCTTCACAAGTAATTACCAAAGGCGGGTTGTTGGCGCACACAATGAATTAATTAATTCTAATTGTGCTGCTTTCGCTGAAAAATTAAACGATCTTGGCGGGAATGAAGTTTTAGGAATAAAAAATGTATGTGCTACATTGCAATCCTGTGGCTTCAAAGAAAAAATCTCTACTGAATCCTTTTGTCTTTATGAGGTAACTATTTAAGTTTGATTAGGAGGATCTGTATATGAAAATAATATTAATTTTTCCGCCATTATCTGTTAGTGAAAGGTATGCCGGCAAAAACGTTGGCGACATTGGCGGTTATTTACCTCCATTAGGGTTGCTTTATATGGCGGCCGTACTGGAACAAAAAGGTCATGAGGTTAGAGTAGTAGATTGCCCTGTAAATAATTATTCTTCTGATGACGTCTTAAAGTTAATAGAAGATTTTCAGCCCGATTGGATCGGAATGGCTGCAGTTACAGTTCTTATTAATAGAGTAATTGAGATAAGTGCTAAAATAAGAACTAAATTTCCTAAAGTAAAACTTCTCATAGGCGGGCCGCATGCAACAATAAGACCGGAAGAAACAAGTGAAAAAACTAAGGCAAATATAGTAATAACAAATGAAGTAGAAGATGTTTTACTTGATGCAATAAATAACTACAACGAGAAATATGATAAAAAGAAAATAGTCAAAGGTAAAGCTGTGTTAAATATAGATAGACTACCTTTTCCTGCAAGACATTTAATAGATATGAAACTATATACTTCTTTGCCAAATAATTACAAACGCGATCCTTATGCAGTTCATATGGTAACTACTCGCGGTTGTCCATATACTTGTACGTTTTGTGCATCTGCAAATGGCATCTTCAGACAAAGAAGTGTAGAAAACGTTATTTCTGAAATAAAACATCTTCAAAAAACATATGGCACTACAGAAATTGTATTTTGGGATGATATTTTTACACTAAATAAACACTGGATAAGCAAATTTTGCGATACTCTGATAGAAGAGGGTATAGATATTGCATGGAGTTGTGAAAGTCGTCTTGATCTAATAACTGAAGAAATGGTAAACAAAATGGCAAAAGCTGGTTGTTGGAATATGTTTTTCGGCATAGAATCAGGGAATCAAGATATTTTAGACAATATAAAGAAGCGAACTACTTTAGACCTAATAAGAAAAAGTGTGAAATACGTTAAATCATCTGGTATAGAAGTAAGAGGTTCTTTTATGTTAGGTTTGCCAGGAGAAACTCCCGAAAAAGCTAGAAATACAATTAACTTTGCGATAGAGTTAAATCCAGATTATGCACAATTTTCGATTACAACACCTTATCCAGGAACTGAACTTTACAAAACGGTAGATAAATGGGGAACGTTGAATGAAAATTTTGATGATTTTCATAATTGGTCGCCAGTATTTATTCCAAAAGGCTACAAAAATATGGAAGAGTTACAAGCTATGCAAAAAGAAGCTTTTCGAAGGTTTTATTTACGACCTAAATATATAATTCATAGATTAGCCAAAATTCGTTCCGTAGACGATATTAAAAGAAATTTAAAAGGCGTGCGGATGGTGATGGGCTTTGCAACTTAAAATGGTTTCAAAAAAACCCGATGAATATATTATTACGGCCCTGGAAGGATTACAAAGAATAATATTAGAATTAAAATCGACAAAAGGATTAATTAATATAATTCCGCTTAATGATTTAGATAAACTTGAATTTAAGGTTTTAGAAGATTCAAACAATTTCGGGGTTGGACTATCTTTACAAAGAAAATATGCATTAATAGTTATACACGATTCAAATTTCAGGCCGCCAGTTGGCACTATGATAATAAAAGATGACAATACGTTAATCTTCCCGCCACTGCCATTTCCAGAAGTAAAAGCCTGGAATGTAATTTCGGGCTCTCCCTCTGTAGTTTTACATAATCATATAATTAACAGATTTAATCTTAATCTAACATCCGAACACGCAACTCTAATAATTGGTTTTGATCTGTAATTATGCGCCTGAGAAGTTTTTTAAGGGTTATCGATAGTGGAGATTGCTATGAGCTATGATTTTATTCTTTTAATCGTAATAAGTTTTATAACTACATTTTTTATGACGCCACATATAATAAATTATCTGCGAAATATAAAATTACAAGTAAAAGATGTCCATAAACAGGGCGAACCTTCTGTTCCCCGCTCTGGTGGTATTGCAGTTTTAACTGGAATAATTGCTAGTTTATTTCTACTCGTTTTCATAAATGTATTTATAAAACAAACTACACAAAACATAATCTATTTACTCGCAGCGATTATAACTCTAACTTTGATAACTTTTATTGGCTTCTTTGATGATTTGAGGATACGAATAGATTCCAGAGGTGAAGGTGGATTAAAACAGTGGCAAAAACCTTTGCTTTCATTGCCGGCTGCAATTCCGCTAATGGCTGTTGTTGCAGGAACTACTATTGTTGCTTTGCCATTTCTAGGAAAAGTAAATTTTGGATTGCTTTATCCGCTTGTTTTGGTTCCTGTTGTCGTCGTTGGAGCAGCTAATATGGTAAATATGCTTGAAGGCTTGAATGGACTTAGTACTGGTATGGGTATTGTTTATACCGGATCGCTTGGCTTATTCGCATTTTATCACAATGAGATTACTGCAGCAGCAATAGCATTTGCTGTATTTGGAAGTCTACTTGCATTTTGGAAATTTCATAAAACTCCTGCTAAAATTCTAGCCGGCGATTCTTTAACTTATTTACTTGGTGCTACTATTGCAGTAATAGCTATAATAGGTAACGTAGAAAAAGCAGCGCTAATAATATCTATTCCTTTCTTCATAGAATTAGTATTGAAATTAAGAGGTGGATTAAAGAAAACTACTATTGGCAGAGTTAACGAAAACGGAAAATTAGAATCTAAATACGATAAAATATATTCTCTTCCGCACATATGGATGCGCACTGGCAAATATACAGAATCAGAAATAGTTAATTATTTGATAATAATGCAATTATTCTTCGCTGCTTTGATTTGGGTGATATAAATGTTCAACAAACTTTTGACATTAGTGCGAAAAGATGATTTAGTAAAACAAAACACTATTTTATTTGCCGGCACTATGACACTAAATATATTAAATTACGTCTATCATTTTTTAGTTGGGAGACTGTTGGGTCCTGCAGACTATGGAATTCTTGGAGCATTCTTCTCTATAATTTATATTTTGTTCGCTCCCATTAATACAATACAAACGACGCTCGCAAAGTTTACTGCTAATTTTGCTGCTAAAAATGAAACTGGAAAAGTTGTATATATTTATAACAGAGCATTAAAATTATTATCTTACGTAAGTCTTGTAGTATTCCTTATTTTCTTCGCGTTCAGTCCGCAAATTGGGAAATTCTTGCTTATTGACAACATAAACTACGTACGCTTATTTAGCTTAGTATTTCTAATAGTGTTTGTAACTGCAGTCAGCCGCGGATTTCTGCAGGGCTTACAAAAATTTAAAATTCTAAGTGCAGCTTTAATTATAGAGGGCTGCGTAAAACTTGGTCTTGCAAGTATTCTAATCTATTTAAGTTTCAATTTGTACGGCGCTTTAACCGCAATTTCTATAGCTTTATTAGTTTCGTTCTTATTTGCGTTTTATTTCTTAAAAAAGAATTTATCTGTAGAAGCTGTTCAAGTTGATGGCGAATCTATATACAAATACACTCTGCCCGTTCTTGTTACCATGACTGTAATAACAGCTATATATACAATAGATGTTGTTTTAGTAAAACATTTTTTTGATCCTGTAACGGCTGGTCTTTATGCAGCTGCATCTTTGCTTGGCAAAATAATTATTCATTTAGTTGGGTAATGTTTCCAAAAATAGCTGAAGCGTATTCAAAAAACGAACCTTATACGCATATTTTCAAGAAATCTTTACTCTTAGTAACAGTATTAGCTAGTATTGCAACGCTTGTTTATTGGTTAGTACCTGAATTAATTGTAAATATGTTATTTGGTGAAGCTTATTTGAGTATAGTGTATTTAATAGCTCCCTTTGGTTTAGCTATGAGCTTGTTTTCTATTGCATTTGTAGTTGCAAACTATTATTTATCAACAAATAGAATAAAATTTATTTATATATTAGTTGCATTTTTAATAATTGAAGTTGCAGCTATTTGGATTTTCCACGAAACGCTTGAACAAATAGTAAACATACTCTTAGGAACTATGATATGCTTAGTTGCTACATTGTTTTTAGTCAGGAAGTAGCTAAAATCACACCGTGGCGCTAGTTTTTTAACCATTGCTAAAAACCTTTTCTTATGGATAAAGTCTCTATAATACTCGCATTCTATACTAACTATAACGGATTGCTTAAATTCTTTAGTAAATCAAACATACAAAAACATAGAACTTATTTTAGTTGATGACAGCTCCACGGATAAAAGTACGTTCATAGCAAGGGATTTTGAAAGGCGTTATGATTTCATCAAATATTTTAGAATTGAGCATAGAGACGAATTACAGGAATGGCCAAGAATTCAGGGAGCTAAACAAGCTACTGGAGAAATTTTATTTATGGCTGAAGCGGATGCCAAATATGCGCAAGATTATGTGGAATTATGTGCAAAACATTTGAAAAATAAACAAGTTGGCGGCGTAGTTGGGCATCTTAATGTTTGGGAACCTAAAACATTCATTTCAAAATATAAAGCTCTAACAATAAATCCGAGATTTGCGGACATTGAAAAATTAATATACGAGCCAAATGCAAAATGGTGGCACAGATGGCGAGAAAACATTGGCGAAACTATAGAGAGTTATTTTCATTTTGGCAGGAAAATGTATGCATTGAATAAAAATGATAAGCAGCTAATTATGAAAAACTTATATTTCTTAGCGCCTTTTGCACTTGTAATTTTATCTATGTTCTCTATGTATTTTTTACTAATTTTATTTTTGCATTTTATAGTATTGGAAAAAGCTGGGCTTGAGCTTTACAAGAAATCCAAAGGTAATGAATTTAGAAATTACGCTCTTTTATCTCCAGCGGTGTCTTATTTACAAAATATACCGTTTGCAGTTGGTTTCTTTTACAGCAGATTAATTTACAGGCAGTAATTTTCTAGAACCTAGTCCTACAACAGGAACGTGTTTATCAGATAGTATATTTTTGCCATCTAAAATAAATTTCAAATTCTTTAGTTTTTGAAAATTGAAATTTCTAATATGAGTATGATCGCAGCCAACAACAGCTATATTACATTCATCCTGTTCCGGATTAAAAATCTGTAGATTTTTTTTAATTATTTCATCTTGACTAAAAAACTCATCATATACCTTTACATCAAAACCTTCATTCTGCACTAAATTATGAAATATAAGCGACGGACTTAATCTCGTATCTTTAATGTCTCTCTTGTATGCTAACCCAAATACAACTACTTTTGTTTCGCTTGGTTTTAAATTCAATTTTTTGCAAGTTTTATTTAAAATTTGCAAAGTATATTCAGGCATGGATTCATTAGTTTCTAATGATTTTTGCAGTAAAGGAAAACTTTTGTTTATATCTTCTCCTGCCGAAATCAAATAATAAGGATCTTCGGGTATACAATGACCGCCGACGCCTATGCCTGGATAATGCGGCATAAATCCATAAGGTTTTGTTGCTGCAGCATCTATTACTTCTTTGATATCTATTTCAGCTTCATCGCAAAACTTTGCTAATTCGTTAGCAAAACCTATGTTAAGTGCTCTGAAACTATTTTCTAACATCTTTACCATTTCTGCTGTTTCCAGAGATGAAACTTTAACTACGCTATTCATTAATGTACTGTAAAATTTCGCAGCTAATTCTGTGCTGTCTTTATTTATTCCGCCTATTACTTTAGGTATATTAGTCAAATGTATTGGATTTCCTGGATCAATTCTTTCCGGCGACGCTACAACAAAAAAATCTGTTCCTGCTGTTAATCCAGATTCGCTTTCCAAAACAGAGCACAGTATTTTACGTGTC
>JAGVWH010000019.1 GCA_018304365.1 Nanobdellati archaeon | reverse complement strand
CAAAAAGCTTTTCCTTCACTATAGCAATATAATGATTGGAATACAAATCATTTTATATGTTTTTCACCACTTTATTTTTTCTATGGAGGTCCAGACATTCACCGAGCAGCTGACGGAGAAATTCCGAAGATTTATTGATAGATATTATTACGAAGATTTACTCAATAGTATAAGAAAAGATAAAGGCTATTTGTTAATAGACTATAATGTTTTAGCTAAATTTGATTTGGATTTAGCTGATAAATTAATAGATGAATTTCAAGATGTGAAGAGTGCGGCAGAAGATGCAATAAAGCAATTTGATTTGTCACAAATGCGAACATCGATTTGTGCTAGGTTTGTGAATTTGCCTAAATCTGCAACAGTTGTTATCGGAAGTATAAGAAGCAATCATATTAGCAAATTAATTTCAACCGAAGGTTTGATACGCCAATCTTCAGATGTCAGACCAAAAGTAATTTCTGCAACATTTCAATGTCCAGCCTGCGCAGCTACGATGTTAATTGAACAAAATACTTCAAAATTAAGAGAACCTATGTCATGCCAGTGCGGCAGAAAGGGGAGATTCAAAATGCTTGAACGAAAAATGGTCGATGTTCAGCGCTTAGTAATAGAAGAAATTCCAGAAATGTTAGCGGGCGGCGAACAGCCGAAAAAGATTTCAGTTTTCTTAGAAGGAGATTTACTCGCTCCAGGTTTGGAATCAAAAAGATATCCTGGAAATAGAATTACTGTTGTCGGTGTTGTAAATGAAATTCCAATACCGCTTAAAACTGGCGGACAAAGTACGACGTATGATTTAGCAATAGAATGCAATAGCGTAGAAGCACAGCAGGAAGATTTCATAAATCTTGAAGTTACAACAGAAGAAGAGAAAAAAATCAAAGAGCTTGCCAGCCGTTCCGATATATATGAAAGATTAATTGATTCAATTGCGCCTTCCATATATGGATACAGAAAAATAAAGGAGGCAATCGTCTTGCAATTATTCGGAGGCGTTAAAAAAATTAGAGACGATAAAACTGTCACGAGAGGAGATATACATGTTTTCATAGTAGGCGATCCGGGCAGCGGCAAATCGCAGTTGCTAAAGTATGTCTCATATTTAGCACCGAAAGCAAGGTATATGGCGGGAAAAGGCTCTACCGCGGCTGGTTTAACTGCAACAGTAGTAAGAGATGAATTTATGCGCGGATGGGCTTTGGAAGCCGGAGCATTAGTTCTTTGTAATAAAGGTATAGCTATGCTCGATGAGCTGGACAAAATGAGTCAAGAAGATACTAGCGCAATGCACGAAGCTCTCGAACAGCAAACTATTACAATTGCAAAGGCAAATATTCACGCAACTCTTCGCGCAGAAACTTCCGTATTAGCAGCGGCAAATCCAAAATTTGGTAGATTTAATAGTTTTAATCCAATACCGCAACAAATCCAATTACCTCCAGCATTAATTAACAGATTTGATTTAATTTTCACAGTTCAAGATATACCTAGCAAAGATAATGATATAAGAATAGCTTCTCACATACTGAGATTAGCAAAAAAAGCAGATGTAAGCACAAGCCAAGATATTAGTCAAAAATTATTAAGACAATATATTGCTTATGCGAAGCAAACCTGCTCTCCTGTTTTAACAGACGGCGCTAGCGAAGAAATACAAAAATTTTATGTCGATTTGCGTTCTACTGTTATTGGTTTGGAAGGTGATGTAAAACCTATTCCTATTTCCGCAAGACAACTAGAAGCATTAGTAAGATTGTCGGAGGCGTCTGCAAAAATTCGATTGTCGAAGGAAGTAACGAGAGAGGACGCTATACGCGCCGTAGATATACTCAGAACTTCGCTAAAAGAAGTTGCATATGATAGTGAAACAGGAAGATTCGATATAGATAGGGTTGCGACAGGAATAACAGCATTGCAAAGAAGCCCGATTGGGATAGTGAAAAGATTAATAGATGATTTAATAAAAAAGACAGGAAAAGTAATAATAAGCGTTAATGAATTGCTGCAGGAAGCAGCAAATGAAGGAATAGAAAGAGATAAAGTTGAATCGGTATTAGACCAATTAAAATCGCGGGGAGACATATATGAACCTCGCCCAGGTTCAATAGGGAGGATGGGTTAATGGTAACATTACAAACGAAAAAAAGACTGCCGAGTAAAGGAATTTGGATAAATGATATAATAACGCGAGAAGTGATAAAGGGATCGGGATGGGATCCGAGCTACATAGTTGTAGATGGACAGCACGTTTCGAGAGTAAATTTAGTAGCCACGGTGGTTTCCAAATTTGTTTCCGAAGACGGGAATTATGGTTCTATTACGTTAGATGACGGAAGCGAAACTATAAGAGTTAAAGCATTTGGTCCAGATGTAATAAAAATAGAAAATACAGCTGTTGGTAAACTCATAAGATTTGGCGGCAAAATAAAAGAATATAACGAAGAGATTTATCTCGCACCGGAAATAATAAGAAATTTAGAAGATCCAAATTGGGTAGTCGTACATAAACTTTTACTCGGAAAACCAAAGTCAGAAGTAAAGCAAGAAATAAAAATAGAAATTTCTCAGGATAAAGCCGAGGAAGAGATAAAGCGAGCAGATCAAAATATATCTAAAACAGTTTTAGACATAATACGTTCGCTGTCTGGAAATGATGGTGCTGTTTTCGAAGAAGTTATATCGAAATCAGGTTTGGACGAAGAAGAAGGAAAAAATGTTATCATTGGCTTACTAAAGTCTGGCGATATATATGAACCAAAAAAAGGTAAGTTAAAAGTTCTCGATTGAACATTTATAAATAACGTAACAGTAATCTTTTCGAGGTAAAGCCTATTGATATCAGAAAACTTTAAGGAAGTTTTTACTGCAGAAATTATCTCTGTTACAGGAGCTCTTGTAGCTGGCTCTCTATTAGTTTTTCAAGTCGATAAACTTTTACTTCTGCCAGGTTTATTTATTTTAATCCCTGGATTCCTCGAAATGAGAGGAAGTATTACTGGTTCACTCGCTGCAAGACTTGGTGAAAAGTTGCATATCGGACTGGAAAGATCAGAGAGACATAAACTAATAATTGAAAATATACTGGCAGCTTTTACATTAGCATTAGTTGTTGCAGTGGTATTAGGAATATTTGCTTACATTGTTAGTTATTTTCTTTTTGGTGTTACATTACTAAGTTTAATCTATATACCAATACTTGGCTCTGTAATTTCAAATCTTATAGCCGTACCTCTAACTATATTTGCAACATTTTGGTTTTACAAGCATAAAATTGATCCAGATAATGTAATGGGGCCATTTGCAACTACTACTGGAGATATTATAGGAGTTGCCAGCTTACTGCTAGCGATTATAATAGTAATATGAAAATATATCATAAAATAATAAAAGAAAGTTTGAAAATTGTAATATTGACTTCTATTTTAGGCAGTATTGGCGGAGTTGCAGCCGCAACTATCCACGAAAAATTAATTTTGTTCCTTCCACTCCTTATAATTATGCCAGCGATAAATAATATGATTGGAAGTTTTGGGACTATAATTTCATCAAGATTTACAACGATGCTTTTCACTGGTAAAATAGGCAAAGATTGGTCCAACTCTATAGAGTTTATAGAACTTTACAAAAATATAGTGGTATCAGCATTCATAATAACAGTATATTTAGTTATAGCAGCAAACGTATTAGGACATCTTTATGGTTTTGATTTCGATTTATTCGTAATGCTTAAAATTTTGTTAATGGCTATAATGTCTGTTTCACTTTTAGTAATTCTTATGCTTTTTACGTCTGTAATTGGCGGTTTGATGATATTCAAAAAAGGCGAAGACCCAGATAATTTCCTGATACCAGTAAATACTGCCTTAGGAGATTTGGGAAGTCTAATAATATTTACAACTTTGATAATTGTGCTTTTCTAAATCCAGTTGCAATTAAATATATCTCTGCCGAATCGGATTTGGAAGATTTCGGTTTAAATATAGATACAGCTATAAAATGTATTTTTACATCTTTAATAAATTCCTGAAAACCAACACCTCTGAATGTTTTACAAACAAATTTGCCTTTTATTTTAAGAAGATCTTTCGCAATTTCTAAAGCAGCTTTATTTAATTCCAAACTTAAGCCCATATCCATACTTTTAATTCCGGAAAATTCTGGAGAAGCATCGCATAATACAACATCCGCTTTGCCGCTAAGGTGTTCTTTTATTTCGTTTAAAGTTTTTTCTTCTGTAAAATCACCAAAAACAAATTTAAAATTCCCATTAAGCTTTGAAAGTATTTTTTTATCAACTCCGATTACTTTCCCTCCATCTATAAATTCAAGCGCAACTTGACTCCATCCTCCCGGGGAAGCTCCCAAATCCAGAACTTTATCGCCGGCTCTTATTAGGTTGAATTTCTTTTGTATTTCTAAAAGCTTGAAAGCACTTCTAGCTCGATAATTTTGTTCTTTAGCTTGCTTATAATAAAAATCACTTTTTTTATCCTGCAGGAAACCCATAGATTGAATTTCTCTTGTAGTATTTTAATAACTTCTTGTTGTACTTCTTTAGGAGATTTAGACAGTAGACTGATTATACTTTTATTGTTGCTTTGCTGAGTTTTCTTATCCAATTCTTTTTCAGCATAACTCTTACGAATCTATTTCTCTCGTTTATGTATTCTATTTCTTCTTCAACTAAACCAGTGTTATCCCAAATTAAGCCAATAATATACATAGATGCGAGCGCCCCGCCAGCCAACATTATTATTTGTTCGATTGTGAAACTTAATTCATAAACTTTCAAAAGAGTAAGTCCAGCCATAACAAATGATATGGGTGCAAGAAGCCTCGTAAATTGAATATGACCATAATCAAGCCGCTTAAGCTGCGTTATTAATGATCTTTTATTAATTAAGTTAGATTTTTTATGCCGTTTTTTATAGGCCATATACAACAGATAACGCTTTTATTTATATATCTTGGCATATAAGTATGACAGTCGTACTAAAAATACCATATGATGCTTCCATAGTAGAATCGCATCGTAGAGGTGCTTCTAAAGGTCCAGATGCCCTCCAGAAAGAGCTTGGAGGAAAAGGAGTTTGGAGTATTTGACGCTCATTTAGACTGTATGGATAATTTTTATCCACCAACTCACGAGGATTGGCTGCGAGTTTTGATAGAAAAGGAGAACTTTGATAAGGTCTTAGTATTGGGCGCTAGAAAAATCCACAGAATAGAAAAAGAATTTGCTAAATCTCATAGTCTAAGAGTTAGTAAGGAACCAAATTTAGAAGCAATTAAAGATTTTGTAAAGAATTTGAACGATATTTATGTATCAATCGATATAGATTTTATAGATTCTAAGTATGCGCCAGGTACAGGCTGGCCGGAAAAAGATGGCATAAGTCCGAAAAAAGCTAAAAAATTGCTGGAATTTCTGAAAAAAACCGGAAAAGTAAGGGGAATAGATTTAGTAGAGCTCTCACCGCCAAGAGATGTTAACAATATTACAAATAAGGTCGCGGTAAGCTTGTTATCTGACTTTTTTTAGCAAATTATATAAACCTATTGTTTGTTAAACACTATATGTTGATCGGAAACGAAAAAATAAAAGGTTCAAGGATTTTCTTGCGCGATAAGCCGATAGAATTGCTAATGTGTTTGACACGTGGAAATGCCAAAGAGAAGTATCCATCGATGCTTGCAAAAGACTCAAGATGTACTTACTCTCACACAGTCCACCTGCTCCAGAAAATGGAGAAGGCAGATTTGGTAAAGTTCGAGAAACAAGGACGATTGAAACTTGTTGCTTTGACGAAACGCGGTCAGGACGTTGCTGATTTATTCGATTCGCTGTCAAAAACATTCGAACCAAAGAAATAATAGCGCACTAAGTAAAATGCGAGATTATGTTAGATGGCGATATCCTAACATTTTTTATTCTATTATAGTACTTTATTCTTATGTTAGGCACCACTCACTTGTTGTTCGCAGTTCTTTTTGGAAGTATATATATCAAATATATGGGAACTCCCGAAGGTCTTTTTCTCCAAATATTCTTTGCAGCTACACTTATATTAGGGGCGATGCTGCCCGATTTAGATTCCAAACATTCTACAATTTCAAAACAGCATCCAACAGCGTCTAAAATGGTAAGAATTTTCAGCGGTCATAGAGGTATTATGCATTCGATATTTATCCCCGCAGCTATTTTTCTAATAGCTACTTATGTAATACCTAATTTATTCGACTTGCCGCCAGAACTTTTTGCAGGGTTTTTAATAGGTTATATATCGCATTTAGCTTCTGATATAATAACAATAGGCGGTTTAGAATTATTCCATCCTTTTTCATCGTATAGAATACGGGGTTTTATTAGAACCGGCGGAAAACTTGAAATGTTAATAGCGAGTTTGATAGTAGTTTATTTGTTAATTTTCTGAAAGCTTATCAAGCTGCTCGGCATATTGCTTTACTCTTTCGACAGCTGGATTTACAATATACTGCAAAATAAATTCACTAATGATGGGCTGCAGTGAGCCAAATTCATTAACTCTATATCCTTCAGATGTCTTCTCTATTAGTTTCAAATCCCTTAGTCTTCGCAGCTGTCGTCTTATGTTTGGAGCAGAAGCTCCTTGTTTATTGCTTAATTTTTGTGTAAATTGCGGTATGTCTATATGTTCCTTATTTTTTCTCGCAAGCAAAAGAGTATGAAAAATATCAACAATTATATCTCTGCTTTCACCTGGCTGCAATAAACCGATAGACAAAAGAAATTTTTTAGTAAGCTCTCTGCCAGATAGATTTGTAGGCTCTTCATATTTCCTAAGAGTTATTTCACGGAGCGGAGTATCCTTTAGAGCTTTTCTCATTTAGGAATGAAGCTCTCCGCCCTTTTTTAATTTGTCTCTTAAGATGTATACAGATTCAATAATCTCTTTTTCAGATTTTGCCCCCGTTATTACGATCCTTCCAGTTCCGAATAACAAGAATGTAATTTTTGCACCCGGTAATTCAGGAGGTTCCGGAAGTTTGTAAACAAGTCCAGGAAATTGTTCTGGTTCGTATTCTGTATCTTCGAACTTGAAAACAATTTCATTTAGGTTTAGTTTTCCGCCGACTGAGCCGGAAGCAACCATATTTTGTATTACTATATTTGTATCGCCTTTTACTTTTAGTCCAATCGCACCCAATTTTCTTACTATTTCTCCAATAGCTTTTTTCGCATCTTTAAGCGATTTGGTTCCGGTGCAAATTATTTTTCCAGAGCTGAATAATAATGCAGATGCTTTTACTGGCGCATCCATTTTTAGAATTAATCCAGGAAATTGTTCTGGATTATATTCTGCTCTATCAAGTTTTGATGCGAGTTTTTCAAGCGGCAAATCTCTATTAACAGAAGCGGAAACAACAACATTTTGTGTCTTTGCATAAACTCCAGATATAGCTTTTCTTTTAGTTTTTATAGTACGACCAACTGATTTTATATTTTCTTTTATCATAGGCGCCTCCAAGCACGTATTTAAATCAAAAGATACATTTAAAAAGTCTTTTAAAAATATGCCGGTCACAAACCTACTAAAAAGTGCTCATCTCGTATCTTCATTTCGGCCGAATGCTTCTTGTTTTCTGCCAGATGTTTGTCTGTAAATTCTATGCTTTTAGCGCCTACTTTCTTTTCAATTTCGGGCAAATAGTTCTGAAGCATACTTATGAGATTCGTACTAGCAAATACTTTTATTGGAACTATATCGCGCTTTTGCAAGCCAGCTTTTTTTCTTAAAGATTGTATGGCTCTTGTAAATTCTCTTGCATATCCCGAAGCTATCATTTCTGCAGTTTCATCAGTATAAGCATAAAGTTCATAGTTTTCGCCGTCCAAATTAGTTAGGTTATCTGGAAGTTTCTTTTCTATTATGAAATTATTTTTAGGAAGTTCAAATTCCTCATCCCCGAAATTAAAAGCGTAAAAGCCTTCAATATCGAGCTGCTCAAATATTTTTTGATGACTGCTTCGATGAAGTTTTGTTATAACTTCTGTTGTCTTTTCTTTAAATTGTGGAGCTAATTTATTGTAGTCTGGCTTAAGTTCGCGTGATACTCCATCTGGCATCTTATCGGTTGCAATTATATTAACTATATTTGTAAAATCTTTTATCAAAGATTTCTGAGACGAAATAGCTTTCTTGAGTTTTGCAGATTTTGTTACAACAATTATTTCTCTAATTGGCCATCTCAAACCACGCTTTATTTTCTCCCTTAATGCAAGTATGTCGGAAACTAATTTTTGAAGCAGTTGTATCTCGCTTTCCAATTTCGAATCAATTGATTTTTCATCTACATTCGCCCAATTAAGCAAATGAACTGATTCTTCATTTAATTTAAATTCAGATTTAAAGTTTTGATACATTTTTTCTGTCATAAATGGTATGAGCGGGGAAGACGTCTTCAAAATATCCATAAATACTTGATAAAGAACATAAATTACATCTGTATCATCGCGTTCTCGCGTGGCTTTTATGTACCATCTGCTAAGTTCCAGGAATAAATTTTCTACTTCTGCCGGAATTTCATTGAAATAATGTTTATCGAATAAATTTGTAACTTTCTTTACAATTGTATTTGATCTTGAAAGCATGTATTTGTCTTCGATTTGTAATTTGCGCGATTTTAATTTTGATGGATTTAACTTAGCTAATTTTGCAGTTTCTATTATGTATTTGTGGGTATTCCATAATACTAGTAGATTACTGACTTTAGCTTCTATGTCTGGGAAATTATAATTTAGATCCAGTCCTGGTTTACTGCCGCCAAGTATATAAAATCGGTATGCATCGGCTCCATATTTGTTGAATACTTCGTAAGGTGAAATTACATTACCTTCTGATTTAGACATTTTTCTGCCTTGAGCGTCGTTAATGAATCCGTGCATATATACGGATTTGTAAGCAGGAATTTTTCTTGCTACTGTTGAAAATGAATTCAAAGAATTAAACCATCCTCTTATTTGATCTTTACCTTCAACTATAAAATCTGCAACAAAGTCTTTGTCCCCAGTGGATGCAAATGTTACAGAGCCGGAATCAAGCCAGACGTCAGATACATCTGGAACTCTAGACATTTTTCCAGTGCATTTTTTACACTTTAATATTACAGAGTCTATCCAAGGTCTATGTATATCGTTTGGAACTTTTCCTCCAAGTTTCTTTAGCTCTGCAGTAGATTCAACTACTATTATTTCACTACAGATTTCACAAACCCATATTGGTAAAGGTATTCCCCAGAATCTTTGCCTTGAAATATTCCAATCTTCCAAATTTTCAAGCCAATCTCTAAATTGTTTTTTGCCAGCCCAATCAGGATTCCAATAAATCTTATTAGCATTTTTCAGCATAGTTTTTCTTAATTTTTTAGTTGAAAAAAACCATTGCTCTGTAGCCCTGTAAACTATATCAGTATGACATCTTGAACAAGTCGCGTAATCGTGAACATATATTTGTTTGTGCGGTATTATTCCTAACTCTTCAAAAGCTCGTATGAATTTTATATCATCTTCTCTTGCTTTAAAGCCCACAAATTTACCCATCCTTTCAGAATAATGACCGTGTTCATCTAACTCGTTAAATGGAGGAAGCTTGTTCTTTTTTCCAACTTCAAAGTCTTCAGGACCGCATCCAGGCGCTCCGTGAACTAAACCCGTACCTTCTTCTGCAGTTACATATTCTTTTGAAAGTATTATTTTATGCGCATTTTTTAATTTGATTAAATCTTTTAGAGCAGGAATAAATTCGGCAAGAGGATGTTTATATTTTAATCCAGCTAATTTCTTTCCTTTGAATTTTGAAATTATTTTGTAATGTTTATCCATCACACCAAAAATTTTCTCTGCCAAAGTATTTGCAACTATCCACGTTTCATTTCCAGTTTTTACTTTAACATAATCTAAATCTGGATGCACCATTACAAATAAGTTAAATGGAATTGTCCAAGGTGTCGTTGTCCAAACTAACAGATATTCATCTTTCTTATTTGCAACTGGAAGTTTTACAAAAATAGAATTATCTTTTGCACTTCTATAAACTAATTCGTGCTTGGCTATAGCAGTTGCGCATCTTGGACACCATGTATTTGATTTTAATCCCTTATACAAATAGCCGTTTTTCCAGGCTTGTTTAACTCCCCACCACGCACCTTCTATGAATTCTTTTTTTACAGTAATGTATGGATTGTCCCAGTCCATCCAGACACCAAGTCTTTTGAAATCAGTTATCATTGGACTTATGTGCTCATATGCATAATCTTCGCACTCTTTTATGAATTTATCAATTCCGATTTTTTCTACAATTTCTTTTTTGTTTGTAACGCCGAGCTTTTTTTCTACAGCAGTTTCTATTGGCAAACCGTGTGCATCAAAACCAGGCTGATCGTGTACATTGAAGCCCTTCATTCGTAGATAACGTCCATAGCAATCTTTCAAAGAATAATTCCAAGCGTGTCCTAAGTGTATTTTGCCAGTTGTGTAGGGCGGGCCGTCCAAATATCTGTATTTTTTACCATTAGCAACTTTCTTTTTAAGTTTAGTGTAGATATTCTGTTTATTCCAGAAATCAAGTATTTCTGGTTCCCATATAACTGGTTCAAAGTTCATAGCAGAGCTAAAAAATGCACCTTTAAAAATTTAGGGTGAACTGTCTAAACCTTTTTATGAGTTCTTAAGTCAGCATTGGTATGATAGAAGTCTGGACAGAGAAATATAG
>JAGVWH010000018.1 GCA_018304365.1 Nanobdellati archaeon | reverse complement strand
CTTCTCGTTATTCTATAAACAGGAATTTCTGCAGCTTCATCATCTTCTGTCACATCGGTTGCATAAAGTCTCAATGTAGCGCCTTGTATCGTAGAATTTACTGGCAGCGATGAAATGTCAAACTCAAAAATTGCGTTTCTGCCATTTTTCTTAATATCTAGCTCCTCCGAAATTCCATAATTTTTCTTGTTTGAGCTTGATTTCAAATAGGCATCTTTGACGGCATCATTGGAGCTTGACAGGCCTATGGCAGCACCGGTAATAGTTGTATCTGGCGATATAAACAAAGATACAGATATAATGCTGATTAATAATATAAGAGCTAAGAGTGTTGCTTTATAGTTCATGGCCTTTAGAATTCGTTTAACTTACTATAAAACAATTACTACGCTAACGTAAAGTTTATAAAATACCATACTGCTTGAACGTTGGCGAATGAACAATTTGAACTCGTATATTATATACTGTGTTCGCCTGTTCTAAGCCTTACACAATGGAGAAAAAATGGCAAAAGTCGAATTTGTAACTATAAAAGCCGAAGAAATAAAATTTGGACGAAACAACTTTATAGAAGTTGCACGAAAAGTAGCAAAAACTGAAGAAGGCGAGAACGAGTTTATCTCGATCTCAAAAGGTTTCTATCTGCCAGAAAATGCAGGTAAAAGATTCAGAAACTCAGTCAGCTTACCAAGTGATGATGATACAGCTGCAAAAGTTGCGGAACTTTTGAAAACCATATAAAAGAAATCTATTTGATTGGGATTAAAAATCCCAATATATTTTCTTTTTGTCTATACATCGTATTACAAAAAGAGATACCAAATAGCTTCTTGTTATCGCAAACTTTATAAATTGTTTATTCCTGTCCTGTAAAATGGGATATAGACTAGAACCGCAAGGAAAACTAGAACCTATATACGGAGAAGACCCTAATACTCCACCAAAAAACCAAATAGATAAATCTTGGACGCCAGAGCCTGGAATTAAGTCAGACGAAAAGCGCTACTGTGGAAGAAAAAACAGATATACTACAGAATTAAATGGTGAAGTTTATGGAGTCATAATAGGACGATCCGTATCTGGTGAGTCTTACGAAGCTATAGTAGTTCATAATGGCAGGTCTATAGGTTCATTAAATAATCTAGGATTGTATACTGGCAAGAAAAAAACTAGTTTAGAAGCAATAATAGATGCTGCAACACCTTCTAATAGAAGAGTAGATTTACAATTAGCAGAGTTAGCAGATTCAGCAAAAAAAATATTGAACGATCCTAATAATAAAAGATTGTCTAAAGTCTAATTACATTATTTCCTGCTTCTGCAAGTTTTTCATTGTGAGTTATTATAAAAATTTGATCCAGGAAGCTTGACAAATCATTCTGTAAAACTTCTACAAATGTTGCAATTGCTTTATCATCCATATTATGCGTCGGTTCATCTAATATAAGTACATTAAGCTGAGGGGTTAATATTTTTGTAAATGCAATTCTCAAGGCAAGTGATGCGATTATTCTTTCTCCACCGGATGCGTATCCTGCAACGTTGAGCCATTCGCCTTCGTATTCGCGCAGCTGCAAAACATAATCACTATCTGTTACATCTAATCTTACTGACGTCCATCTATCATAAGGATAAATTGAATTCCAAATATTCCCCATAACTTCATTTACGGCTGTTATCAATTCTTTTCTTAATGTTTCCTGAGCAGCGAGTAAAGCATTTTTAAATTGATGCAGGAAATCGATTTTGTCTCCTAAATATTCAACTTCTTTTTCAATATCTGTAAATTGTTCTTGTCGCTCGTTTAAATCTCTAAAACGTTTCTCTTTCTCTTCAATTAAAAATTCGCTAGAACGCTGTCTTGACAAAATTTTCTCAAGTTCTTGTATAATTCCGCGATATTGTTCCTCTGCGCTTTCAACAGATTTTGCGTTTACATTTATTCCTACTATAGATTTTTCAATTACTTCAAGATCTCTTGCAAGTTTATACTTTTGATTTTTCAATTCCAAAACTTGTTTCTTCTCATCAAGTTGTCGCCTCTCGGATTCAAGATTTTCTATTTCTTTATCAAGATTTTCCGCACGCGTAGAAATCTGTGAAAATCCGTCTGTTAATGCAGCTCTTCGACCACGTAACTCGGATAATTTTATTGCTATATCGCGCTCTTTCTTCCTTAATTCGCTATCTTTCTCTATCTTTTGCTGCAATAATTTTTGCCTTTCTAAACTTTTAGTTAAACTAAACTTTTCAGTTCTCAAATCTTCAACTTTATTTTCTAATTGCGTAATAGTTTCTTTTAATTCTGCGATTTTTCCGCGCCTTTCTTGTATTAAAACATCTTTTGTAACTTGCTCCAGTCGAGTCGAACAAACAGGACACGCGCCATCAACACTTTCCAATTCCTGTAAATGCCCTCTCAAAACTCCGATCTCGCCAACCATCTGGTTTTTACTTTCGAGAGTTGCATCTACGATTTTTTCAATTTCAGATAGTCGTAAGTCTAAGCTCGTGATATCGCCAAACTTCTCGAGTTTATCTATTTCAAATTTTGATTCATCAATGTCCTTTAGACTTATTAAAAGTTCGGAATTTTTTTCTTCCAAACCGCCATAAGATTTCTCTATTTCAAGCGCACTATTTCTTCCTCTCTCAAGATCATCGCGGCTATGCTGTTTTGCGCGCCTTACTTCTTCTATTCTTAGCGTTATTTCATTTAACCTTAATCTTACAGAATCTAAACTCTCGTCAGGTTCTGAAGAAACTTTGGAACTAATTTCTTCCAGTTGTTTTCTATATAATTCCCTACGTTCGACCATCCTGTTATAATTATCAAGCTGTATGCGAAGCGTTCTCGTCTTTAGATTTAATTCGGCTTTGCGTTTTTCGACTTCAGCTAATTTCAAACTTAAATCGACTTTTTCTTGTTTCAATTCTAAAATGTCTGCAGCTAAAGTTTCTATATCATTTCTTGATTTTTGGAAATCGAAATTTCCCAAGAAAGTCGCTTGTGCATCTCTCTTAGCTGCTATCTGATTTGCTAATTTTATAGTATTTCTCCTTGCGATTTCAAACTTTTGTAAGCCCATAAGTTCGTCCAGTTTGGATTTTCTATCTCCTGGGCTGAGTCTCAAAAACATATCAATATCATTTTGTCTCGCATAGGCTGTTCTCAAAAAAACATCTTCATCCAAACCTAATTTTTCCGCCAGAAAATCTGTAACTTGCATAGAATTTGTACCAGCTAATAATTGGCCGCTTGAATTTCTTACTATTGCTTCCGAAGTTATACCATTTTTTATAGTTCTACTGATTTGGTATTCTACATCTGATGGGTGCAAGGATAAATTTACTTCCGATATAACTCCATCAAGTCCTCTCGTTGGCAAGTCTGAAACTTTTATTTCTTTGCTTTTTAGCTCTGAAAAAGTTCCGAATATAGCATAAGAAATTGCTTGCAAAATAGAACTCTTTCCAGCACCCATTTGCCCAATTATTACGTTTGTGCCGGGCTTGAATTCGTACTCGCTTTGCTTATGCGCTTTCCAATTCTGCAATTTTATTTTCTTGAGCATTTTTTACTCCTGAATTTAATTCCTGTTCGGCCTTTTCTAATTCACCGACCGATAGCAATTCAAATAAATTATGTAACTTCTCTTGACTAATGGCATTTCTCAAACTCTTTGATAAAATTTCGAGACCAACTTTATCAACAGAAAATCTATTTTGTTTTATATCTTGTAAAAGCTGCGAGCCTTTTTCTAACTCACTTGAGGATATTTTACTCTTATCTAAACTTATTATACATTTATCGCTATATTCCTTGATTAATCTTGAAAGCTTTATATCTTCTGGAGAGAAACCATCTGGCAGCATTCCTATAAGACGAATTCTCACCATTGGTTTTAATTCATAGTGTTTCTTCAGATGGGAATCAATCTTTTCTGCAAGTTTGAAATAAACATCGCTTGGTTTATTACCAGTTATATCGAAGTCTTCGTAAATTAACTTCCTCGTATTTATTGGTATAAACTTAATTCCGCCTTGCAGTCTTCCGAATTCCAAAACATAAAGTCCTTTCTCGGTTTCGCTCTCGCTTTTTTGCATCTGCGTACTTACTGTTGAGCCGACTGTTATTATTGGATTCTTAGAAATTGGATGCTTATTCTGCGAAGTATTGTGAATATGTCCGAGCAAGTAGACATTGAAATCTTTTGGCAAATCTTTGAATTCCAAATAATGGTCTACTGGCGGCATTATTTCTTTAAAATTCTGGTGTATCATTAAAATATTTGGACCTTCTTTAAATGGGGCGGGACTCCAAGTCCTCAATGCATCTTTGGCATAAGGTTCTGGAACGCCGGATAAACCGTGTACGCCAAGTTTATCTGTATCTATTTCTAAAAGAATTGATTCCGCGTGTAAACAATATAACAAACCGGCTTTCTCAAGTATTTGAACTGGATTAGTGCTGCCTTTATGCCGCCTTTCGTGAGTTCCCCAGATAGCTATTATCGGAGGAATTTGATATTTCTCAAGTTCGACTTTTCCGTCTTTTATTTTTCTGACAACTGTAAGTTTCTTCTTCATAGCGCGATTCATCTTGGTAAAAAGTTCTATCGCTCTTCCCAAAATCTCCTGCTTTGGAATCCTATCGTGAAATATATCGCCACCTAGGAGTATTGCTTGGGGTTGTTCTCGAACTGCATTATTGAATGCCTGCTCGAAATTGATAAACGAATCCTCTTGCCTCTCAGTTCCATAAGCAAAACCAAGATGCGTGTCTGAAATTACGGCCACTTTTAACATACAAAACTAAAGTTCAAGGAGTTTTAAATCAATTATTAGTTTAGAATATACAATATGAAAAGCTTATATTTCAGCAATATTAACTATTATTATGGCCTTAAAGAATAAGAAATCTGAAAATTTTTCCGAATGGTATACTGAAATAACTGGAGAAAATGGCGCCAAATTAGTAGATATGCGCTACGGCATCCAAGGTTTTGTTCCGCACAGACCTTGGGCGGTCAGAATAACAAGAAATTTTGAGGCACTTTTAGAGACTGCAGTAGAAAAAGACGGCTATGATCCAATACTTCTTCCGGTTTTGATTTCCGAAGAGAATATTAAAAAAGAAAAAGAGCACGTGCAATTCTCTCCGGAATTATTTTGGGTTGAGCGAATGGGCAACTCAAAGTTAGAGGTACCGCTTTATCTTAGACCAACTGGAGAATCGCAAATTTATCCGCTTTATAGTTTATGGATAAGAAGCTGGAAAGATTTGCCTTGGAAGAATTATCAATCTAGAATTATGACTTACAGAGGCGAACCTACAACAAGACCATTCTTAAGGGGCAGAGAATTTATGTTTTTTGAAACGCATGGAGTTTTCACAACTCATAAAGAAGTTTTAGAACAGATAGATAAAGATATGGAAATTGCGAGCAGCGTAATTACTGGCGATCTTGGTTTACCATTTTTATTTTTTAAGAGACCAAGCTGGGATAAATTCGCCGGTGCAGATAACACTTATGCCGCCGACTGTATGATGCCAGATGGCAAAGTAAATCAAATTGCTTCAACTCATGATCTCGGACAAAGATTTGCAAAAGCCTATAACGTAAAGTTCGTTAACAAAAAAGAACAGCAAGAATTTGGCTGGCAAACTTGCTTCGGTCCGGGTATCTGGCTTGCCTTTCAAAATTGCGCCAACGCAAATAGTAATAGTTCCAATTGTATTTGAAAAAAGTGATAAGAAAGTTGATAAGGTTTGCAGAGAACTTGAAAAGAAATTGTCAAAGAATTTCAGAGTCAAGTATGACAATTCTAACAACAAACCCGGCTGGAAATATAACGAATGGGAAATGCTTGGCGTACCAATAAGAATAGAAGTAGGACCAAAAGAAATGAAGGCCAAGAAAGTAACTATGGTTAGAAGGGATACAAGAAAGCGTGAAATTATTTCGGAAAAACAATTAGAGAAAAAAATCGTGCAGTATGAAAAAGTTATTCTAAAAAATATAGCTGAAAAAGCTGATATGCATTTAAGAGCTAATATTAACGAAGCTAAAACATTCGCGCAGCTCGTATCTGTACTTAACAAAAAGCGCGGATTTGTAAAAGTGAAATTCTGCACTTTAGAAAAAGGTGGAGAAAAATGGCTCACTTTTTGGAGACACTTCAAAAGTTACTGGCGAATGTATAGTTTGCGGCAAGAAAGCTACTGTTAATACTTATTTAGCGAAATCTTATTAGTAAATCATATTAGCAACCATACAAAAAGTTTTTAAAGATGCCAAGCCCTTAACATTTCAATTCTCTGAGAGATTAGAGGTAATCAATGACTGATGTTCAAGAAGGTCACAAAAAAGGAACAACAACTTGTGGAATTGTATGCAAAGATTCTGTTGTATTAGCCGCTGATAAGCGCGCAACTTTAGGATTCTTAATTGCAAACAAAGATGTTGATAAAATTTTCGAAGTAACTTCAAACATAGGAATAACTTTCGCGGGCAGTGCTGCAGACGGCCAAGCTCTTGCCAAACTTATGAAAGCTGAAATGAAATTATACCACTTGAATACCGGCGTAGATCCAAGTTTAACTGTTGCTGCAAGTTTAACAGCAAATGTAGTTCTCGAGAGAGCTAAATCATTCATTCCATATTATGTTCAATTAATTATGGGTGGCAAAGATAACGGCGAATATTCGTTATACAGCCTAGATATGGGTGGAAGCATCATAAAAGAAACAAAGTTTACTGCTACTGGAAGTGGAAGTCCGATGGCATTTGGAGTGCTTGAAGACAATTTCAAAGAAAATATGACTACAGAGGAAGGCGTAAAGCTGGCTTACAAAGCAATTAATTCTGCCATCAAGCGCGACATCTTTACTGGCGAAGGTGTAAATGTAATTGTAATCGACAAAAATGGTTACAGAAAAGCGAATCCAGAACAAGTTACAACTAAATCTAGATGATGTAACTAAGCGTTACGATGACCGTATTAGACGATATCTTAAACAAACTACCGAGCGATGCCTCTATAGAGAGCACGTGCTACGAAGGGGCAAATATAGTTATCTATACAAAAAATAAAACCTTTTTCGCTCAAGGTAGCGATATAGTTAGAGCGCTTGTAAATGAATTTAAGAAGCGAATAGATTTGCGCGCAGATTCTTCTATTAGAATGGATGCAAAAGAAGCGGAGAAATTTATCCGCGATACAATTCCGGAAGATGCTGGAATTCATCAAATACTTTTCGAACCTGCCAGAAGTTTAATAACAATTGAAGCAAAAAAGCCGGGAATTGCAATTGGCAAAGAAGGTGATAATTTGAAAAGGATCAAAGAGGAAACTTTTTGGACGCCTGTTGTAAGAAGAGATTCTGTAATACCTTCAAAGATTACAACAAACATTAGAAACGTACTTTTCACAGACTCGGATTTCAGACGCAAATTCCTTGATGGTGTTGGAAAAAGAATTTACGAACAAAGATTAAGCACAAGCGAAGAAATGTGGGTAAGAATAACTACACTTGGTGCAGGACGGCAAGTCGGACGAAGCTGTTTTTTGCTGCAAACTCCAGAATCTAAAATTTTGATTGACTGTGGTGTAAATGTTGCTGCGCATGGAAAATATCAGTTTCCTTATCTTAACGCTCCTGAATTTAGAATTGACGAACTTGATGCGGTAATAATTTCTCATGCACATTTGGATCACTCTGGCTTCCTGCCATTTTTATTCAAAATGGGATATAGAGGTCCAGTTTATTTAACTGAACCAACAAGAGATACAACTGCTTTATTGTTATTGGATTATATTCAAGTAAATCAATCAGGTTCAAGAACTCCATTGTTTACAAGTACAGATGTAAAAGAAGCGATTAAACACACCATATCTTTAGAGTACGGTGAAGTTACAGATATAACACCCGATGTTAGACTTACATTTTACAATGCAGGACATATTTTAGGTTCGTGTTTAGTGCATTTGCATATTGGTGAAGGTTATCACAACTTTATGTATACAGGCGATTTCAAAGTAAAAAGCAGCAGATTATTTGATGGTGCAATGATGCAGTTTCCAAGGCTCGAAACTATAATGATGGAAAGCACTTACGGCTTGGCAAGTGATATTATGCCAGCGAGGGAAGACTGCGAAGCAGAAATAGAAAAAATAATTCGTGCAACCCTTGGAAGAAAAGGAAAAGTTTTGATTCCATCTCTTGGTGTCGGAAGATCGCAGGAAATTATGCTAATATTAGAAAAAATGGCGAGGGAAGAAAAATTAGATTTCAAAGTACATTTGGATGGAATGGTATGGGATGTTGCTGCACTACATAATGCATATCCAAGATTTTTGAAAAAGGAAGTTCGTGAAAAGATATTTTACGAAGGTCAAGATCCTTTCTTATCGCCTATATTTAATCGAATAGGTTCGGGAAAAGAAAGGCAGGAAGCTATAGAAGGCGGTCCTTGCGTTATAATCGCAACATCTGGAATGCTAACTGGTGGTCCAAGTCTTGAATATTTCAAGAAACTTGCAGACAATCCAAAGAACGCTATGATATTTGTAAACTATCAGGGCGAAGGTTCGTTAGGAAAGAAAGTTCAAAGCGGAGTAAATGAAGTTCAAGTAGACAGCGATTTTGTAAAAGTAAAATTAGAGCTTCATACTATTACTGGTTTGTCAGGTCACGCCGATAGGAATGAATTACTAGAATTCATACAGAAAGTAAAACCAAGGCCAAGAAAAGCTATAATCGTACACGGCGAGCAGTCTAAAACTCTTGATTTGGCATCAAGTTTGCATAAAACATATAGAGTTGAAACAATTGCACCAAGAAATCTTGAAACTTTGCGATTGAGATAATTATACGTTTATTTTCAAGGTTCTTGTTTGGATATTATACCAAGAAATCTCGAGACACTTAGACTAAGATAGAATTTACTTCTTAGATTCTATTTTCCAGACTATGACTTTCTCAATTGGGTAAATTGTTTTGACTTCATTCTTAAGTTCGCCACTTATTCTTTCCAAGGTTGACGGCAAAAATAATTCATTTGTTGTATCTTTTGCAAGCTTGTCTGTCAAACTTGCTGTCATATTATGTAGCACTGCAGCTCTTACTTTTTGATGCAATTTCTTAACTGCCATTACTAAGACTTTTATCTTTACTGTGCCGTCTTTTGATGGCAATGTTGGTACTATGATAAATTTCTCTTTGTATTTTCTTGTCATTCTTTGTATATAATTATCAAGGAAAAACATTCTCTTTACAACAGATGTAACTTTATCGCCTGTTACGTCTGAAATCTGAAGTACTATTTTTCTATGTTGATCTTTTGGAGTATCAGTTAATTTTGATGCACTTATTTCTACTGTTCTTCCAATTAATTCGGTTTGCTCAAATGCAGCTACGTCGCCAACTTCTTTATGTTTAAATATTTCCGGCGCTATAACTGCGAACAGGATTAGCGAAACAAAGAAAATCTATTGATTTTCTAGTTTTGAAAACTATAAAGTTTTCAACATTTACTAATTTTGTAATTAAATTTTGCTTAGCCATCATTTAGTGAATGTTGCCTTTTCTTGTGTATATTTCCAGTGTGTTGGCAATATGTTGCTCCTTTTGTAATATTTTGCAAGTCTATTAATTTTTGACTCTATTAATTGTAAACCTCTCTTTGAAACATTATCTTTTTTGTGCGTCTCGAGATGTTTCTTAACGTGGAATGCTTGTACTACTAAATTGTTCAAACCTTCTGGAAGTTCTGGAGCCACTTTATTTTCTTTCAAAATAACGGTTATATTTTTTCCAGTTAGTTTCTGGAAATCTGGAATTTGATATTTATCTCTTAGTAAAAGTCCAATAGTACTTGGTTTATTTCCTTCTTTTGCTAATTTAATAACCAAAGAAACTGCTTCTTCAGATTTGTAAGAAACCCAGTCTGGCAATGGTTCTGTCAGAGGTTTTCTTGATTTTGATTTTCCTTTTCTTCCTGAATGTAATCTTGACATTTGTTACTGGCATGAGCACGCCTTAGCTTGCCTCATCCTGAATTTAGCCCACTTAGCGGCTTTTTAAAGCTTATTGAAACCTTCAGGTTTTCAAACATGGAAAATCCGTAGATTTTCTTGGTTCAGTCAAGTTTCTTATAGCGTCCTCTTGCTTCAACTTTCTTCAAGTGCTTCAAAACTTTATCATTGGTATACGTCTTTAGAAAACTTTTCCAAACTTTTTCCCAAATGGAGTGGTGTTTTGAAATTAAACACTCTTTAAACAAATGTATATCGACTGCCATATTTTCAACTCTGTCTGAAATTTCTCCTAAACCGAAGTCAATCAGGTAGATTTTATTATTATGTAATAGCATATTGGATGTAGTCAAGTCGCCGTGAACAATTTTCCTGGAATGCAATTTGAATACTTGTTCACCAATTTGTTCTCCGAGTTTCCAATTCTTATCCAATATATCTCTTACTTTTTCTCCATCCAAGAATTCTATATGTAACTTGTAAGTCTTATCATTCTGTTCGAGGACAGCCGGAACATTTACTCCTGCTCTTTCGGCTTCTCTAATTAATTTAGCTTCACTTCTTGTTCTTGACTTTCTAAGAAGTACATCTATTACTGGAAGACGATAATCTTTTTTTATCCTATCTTTTATGATTGTATTTTTATTCTTATATATTTTAGCTTCTGCACCTTCTGCTATAATTTTCATCTTAACAATTCTAAAACCTATTTTAAAAACATAACCTATTTATTCTAAAATCTCTACTAGAAGTTATGGCTACAAAGAATCTGTTATATGAATACTATGTGCTTGGAATTGGAGTTCTTGCAATAATATATTTAGCAGTTCGTGGAGTACTTGGAAACCAAATTTATGGTTTTATTCCAGATGCAATATTTACAATTGCATTTCTTGTAATGTTATTTTTTACTAGAAAGATTTGGAATCTTACCCCCGCTAGTTATAGTCTAATTGCATTTGGTTTTGTTTTACATAATTTGGGCTTCTTGGGATTTTATGGCAAATCTCTGCCATTAGATTGGGATCATATAACGCACTTCTTCGGAGCTATGTCATTTGCAGTTTTATTTTACAAGTTCTTTGAACCTAAATTAGAAAAGAAAGTTGCTACAATAAAAAACACAATAACATATTTTGTTGCTGGACTTTCAGCATTTGGAGTCGGCGCAATTATAGAACTTTTGGAATTTATTGCATATATTAGATTAAATCGCGGCGATGGTATTTTATTTACCGGTCC
>JAGVWH010000017.1 GCA_018304365.1 Nanobdellati archaeon | reverse complement strand
TGCCCTTACTTCCCACGCTTCTTCTAATACGTGCGGTTCATAAGAAGCTGGTTGAACTTGACTGCCGCTATTTATATGATCAACTAAATCTTTAAATCGTAAATCTGGAAGTATGCCGCGAACTGCTTCAGTCATATAAACACAAAAGTTAATTAGAATAAAAGTCTTTAGTCGGTCTTGTGAACAGAATTTCTTTTAATATGTAAAGTTATCCAAATTAATACTATCAATACGATTATACTTATTACAACAATATCCAAGATATGTGCATAGTTATTAATTATTTCCCAATTCTCACCAAGTTTCCAACCAACGTAAGCTAAAAATCCATTCCACACTAGAGCTCCGATTAAAGTGTATATCAAAAATGATATTATTTTCATTTTGGCATAACCGGCGGGAATTGATATTAAATGTCTTACAACGGGAATAAATCTGCTTATTAGAATTGTTATTGGACCATACTTTTCAAAAAATCTAATAGTCCAATCAAGATGATGTTCTTCTAAGAAAATATATTTGCCAAATTTTCTAATTAATATTTGGCCGCCAAAATAACCCGTATAATAACTAATCAATGAGCCAACTAAAGATCCTAAAGTGCTGACAAGCATTACATTTGCAAAAGTGAATTTATTAGTCGCAATTAAGAATCCAGCAAATGGCATAACAGCTTCAGCTGGTATTGGAGCTACCATAGACTCTAGCATCATTAAAATAAATATACCAGGATAACCAATTGCAGAAATAAATTGCGTAATATACTCAATCAAGATTTCAGTTACCATTGAATTTTATTTGCTATACTACTTACCTTTTATTCTTTTTTCTTTAGATTTTGCTCTGAAATGGCGCTGGCCACATTTCCTGCAGTGAATTTCACCAGCTCTGATTTTTTGAGAATCGCCTCTGATTACAGTTTTGCATCTTCGGCAAACCCATTTTCTTCCAAATAATCGTGCGATAGCTTCCGGAATTTTTACCATTTGTTTTAATTGCTCCTTACTTGTTTTATTACTTTAGTACCGAGAATATCCCAGTAAACCAACTCTGAACCTTCTTTAATTTGTGCTTTTAAGTCTTCGGGTATCGCTATATCAAAAGTTTCAAAAGTTTCCATATTCATTACTTGTGCTTTGCTTTGCGTTACAGAAAGAACTTGTGCAACTTGCCTTTCAATTATTGGGCAATCAATTTTATCGTGAGCGGCATAAACTATTTGTTTTTTGCTCCCAGTCAATAAATCCATAGCTGTGATTCTACATTTTGCGTGGCCGTGTTTTCCTGGAGCACTCCAATCAGCACCAACTATTTCGAAAGGTCTGCCTTCGATCATAATATATTTGCCTTCCCGTATAGAACTTTTAGTAACATCATCTCGTTTAATGTCCATAGCTAGAACCTAGAATATTTCTTTATAAGCTTTTGCTCATTTATACTCTAGGCAAGAGCATAACGTAAAATAGCAGCAACGTTTCCTAATGATTCTATTTGTTTTCCTTCTTGAGTTTTATTAGTAACTATAATAACATCCGCTCCAGTCTCGTAAGCTTTATCCGTAAGCTCATCAAATACATCATCGCTTATATTTTCAGATATAATTAATTCGCTTACCGCTCCTGCTGCAAGTGCTTCACGTACCTTTTGTTCGCCTTTTGCAATCATTTCTTTTCTTGTTGCAAGCATAGTCAATAATTTTTCCATAACTTTTTTTTCTATCATTGCTTCCGATTCTTTTAGAACATCTTCTGATCTTTCAACTAATTCTTTTAATCCATATTCATCTGTATATCCAATATTCTTAACCGCTAATATCTTCTTTTTCAAATCAGTAGAAAGAAAATCTCCATTTACAAAATCTTCTTTTGTTGGTCCTGGACCGCCAACTATCAGACCAGATATTTGATGCGGATTAAAATTTTCGGTTGCTCTATCACCGACTTTTTTGTACCAGTCTTTTGCCATACCTTCAATAGTTCTAGCGAATCTTTGAGCACTTTGGCCTCCAACTCTAAATTTTCCAGGCACCATTGAATCTAATCGCATAATAGGAACAATATGTTTACCTTTTAAAAAAGCTAAATTTGCTTCGCGTCTATCTAAAACTAAAAGTCCATAAACTACTTTATTTTCAAGCTGTTCTGTAAGAGGTTCAAGATAAAAAACTTGGTCACATTTGTACATTTTTAATCTGATTTCTTCGGGCGGTTCAATTTCCCAAATTCTAAAATCCATTTGTCCTTCTCTCTCAGAAACATTTCCGGAAAAAAGTGCAAGTCCGCGCTCAGGCGTTTTCTTGTAGAGTCTTAATGTTTGAAGAATTTTTTCAAGTGCTCCAGTTACATTCTTTCTTGTACTCGTTGTTTTAATATTCCTAGACGTTCCAAGTTCGCCGGATATCTGATCAATAATTCCTTGAATATTATAGCCAGCAGGTATATAAACAGATATGAATTCGGTGTGCCGCGCACGCTTTTTTGAGAGATCTCTGACTATCTTGCGCAATTTCAATTTTGCTCTTTTGTCAATTTTATCATCTTGATTTACCATATTAATCAATAAAGAATGACGTTTTTAAACGCACTGCTACAATATTCTTAGCTTTCCGGATTTAAGATTTAAGTTTTTAATTCGCATTATAGCCATGACTTCTTTTTGAAGTTTTGTTGCCTCTTTAATAGAAATTTTAGGGTGCATAACTATTAATTTATCTACTTCTGCGCCCATACTCATATTTTTCTCAGATTTCCATTTTCGTATTTCGCTTACGATATCTTTTACTGTACTTCCTAAACTCTCTTCTTTAGAGTAGAGTTTGGTATTACTTGAAAATTCAGTAATATGTACAGATTTAATTTTTTCAAATTTCTTGAACAATTCCTGATAGATTTCTTCAGTTACGTGCGGTATAAATGGAGCCCACATTCGCAAAATTGTTAACAAACATTCGTATAATGTACTTTCTGCTTCTGTTTTAGTTTTTTTGTTACTTCCGTATAATCTTGGCTTCGCCATTTCAAGATAATAATCGCAAAAATCGTGCCAAAAGAATTGCTCTAATGCTCTTCTCGCATTTATTGGATCATAATTATCAAAGTTTTTCTTATACTCGATTATACATTTATGCAGGTTATTTAAAATCCACTTATCTACAAAATAATTAGATGTTTTGCTTTTTTTGATTTTACCTTCTGCAAATCTCGCAACATTCCAAAGTTTTGTAACTAATTTTTGTCCTCTTAGTATTTCTTTTTCCTGGAAACTCAAATCAGAACCAATATCTACAGTAGAAACAAAATATCTCCAAGCATCTGCACCATATTTATCTAAGATTTCATCTGGTTCTATTACATTACCCAGAGATTTAGACATTTTTCTTCCTTTTGAATCAAGTAAATGTCCGGAAATCATTATATTTCTCCAAGGAATTTTATTGAAATGATAGTGTGCTTTTACAATCGTATAAAATGCCCACGTTCTAATTATATCGTGAGCCTGTGGTCTTAAGTCCATAGGGAAATGTTTCATTAAATTGTATCTACTACCCCAACCCAATGCGAATTCAGGCGTTAAGGAAGAGGTCATCCAGGTATCAAGAACATCCGTTTCCGGAGTTAATTCATCTTTTTCGTATCCTTTTGGCGTATAAGTTAAAGGTTCGACGGGCAGCTCACTTTCTTTAGGCAAAACAACATTACCTTTTTTGTCGTACCAAACTGGCAATGGAACTCCGAAATGTCTTTGCCTTGAAATAATCCAATCCCAATCTAAATTTTTAACCCATTGGTCATATCTTTCTTTATAGAATTTTGGAATCCAGTTAATTTGCTTAGCTCTCTTCAAAAAATCTTGTCTTTTTGATAATAATTTAATCATCCATTGTTTTGTAACAATAAACTCAATTGGTGTTGCGCACCTCCAGCACGTACCAACGTGTTGAATTATTTTCTGCTGCTGAATTAATTTCTGACTTAAATCTTGAATTATTTTTTCTCTCGCTTCCGCAAGTTTTAATCCGGCATAATTGCCTGCATTTTTATTTAGTTTGCCGTGTTCATCAATTACTATTCGTAATGGTAGTTTATGCTTTTTCCACCAGCCAATATCCGTAATATCACCAAAAGTACAAATCATAACCGCGCCAGTTCCAAACTGCGGGTCTGCTTTTTCATCTTTCATTATTGGAACTTCCCTGTCAAATAATGGCACAATAGCTTTCTTGCCGACAAATTTCTTATATCGTTTATCCCGTGGATTTACAAAAATACCAACGCACGCTGGCATTAATTCCGGTCTTGTAGTTGCAATTTGTAATGTCCCCTTGCCTTTGACTTCAAAATCAATGTAGTTCAGTTTTGTTTCTCTTTCAACAGGCTCAATATCTGCCTGTGCAGTTGCAGTTCCGCATTTAGGACACCACATTGTTGGCTCTTCTCTCCGGCTAAGTAAATCTTTTTTGTACAAATCTAAAAAAGATAATTGCGCAGCTTTTTGCGAATCTTTTGAAATTGTATGATATTCAAGATCCCAATCGTAACTTTCTCCCAGCTTGATGAAGATTTCTTTCATCTTCTCTCTTGCTTCTGGAAGTTCTTTCATAACTATTTTATTGAACTCGTCACGAGGCATATATCTGGAATTAATGTTCAATTTCTTCTCGACATATCTTTCTGTTGGCAAACCATTATCATCAATTCCCATTGGCAAAAAAACATTGTAGCCACTTAATCGTTTGTAACGTCCAATAAAATCAAATTGAGTATAACTCATTGCGTGCCCGATATGCGTACTTTTAGCAGAAAGAGTTGGCGGTGGAGAATCGATAGAATAAACTTTTTTCTTAGACGCTTTATCGAATTTGTAAATTTTCTCCTTAAGCCAGTAATCCTGCCAGTGTTTTTCTATGTGTTTAAAATCTGGTCGTTGTGCTAACATACATTTATCACAATCTACTGATTTTTAAGAATTTAGGCGAGTGTTTTTTGAGTAGATTTGAATTCGGCAAGGTCTATATGCATACCATCCTGAGCCGCTAATGTGCGTATATTGGTTTGTCTTTGTATTTCTCTTGCTTCATAAACTGGCTTCTGGCGAAGCATTTTAGCTCCAAAATGAGTTATTATGGCTAATTTCGGCTTGATTTTACTTGTTAAATTTATTGCATCCTGAGTGCAAAAATGAGTTTTCCACTTCTCTTTCCCTGGTTTTAAGACATCCATTATTAGTATATCTGAATTAGAATGCGCTTCTATGAGTTTATCTATAATAGGAGCTGTATTTCCAACATAAGACAAAGTAAATTTCGGCGTTTCGAGTTTCAATCCATTGCAG
Organism: Nanobdellati archaeon; assembly: GCA_018304365.1. Taxonomy (GTDB): domain Archaea; phylum Nanobdellota; class Nanobdellia; order UBA10117; family UBA10117; genus JAGVWH01. The sequence goes on along the minus strand of JAGVWH010000017.1, from coordinate 4,283 downwards.
TATTCAATATCGTGCTCTGCAGGTGTTGCTATAAATTTTAAATTGTCTATTTGCACCGATTCGCCAGTTTTTAAAATACGCGTTTCATTCAAGAAATTTCTATAAGCTTTTAATAAAATAGGGCCATCGTCGCCAGTTCCATCTATTGTAGTTGGAGTTGAAATCAATATTCCGCGTTTTTGTATACCGCCAAGCGTCATTGCATCTATGACTGCATTCAAATCATTAGAGTGATCTAAATGATGATGCGAAACAAAAATTATATCAGTTTTACTTGCTTTAACTCCAAATTGTTTTGCTCTCGCAACTGCTCCGATAGTTCAGTCCGGTAGAACGCTTCGTTCGCAACGAAGAGGCCGTGGGTTCAAATCCCACTCAGTCCATACGCTAAACTTAAAAACGTCTCAATAAAATTAAACCATAGGGTCCGTAGCTTAGCCTGGTAGAGCGCTGCTCTGATATGGCATCCTTTCTTTTCGTAAAAAGAAAGGCGCCCAGGCACCCAAAGAAAAGATTTCCTAAGGTGTCTGTAGAAATTAGAAAGGCAGAGGTCGGAAGTTCAAATCTCCCCGGGCCCACTAAACCATTTAATACTACACTACATACATATACTTATGGCTTCACAAAGCATTACAATATCTAAAAAAGAATATAGCGAATTAAAAAAACTAAAGAAAATAGATACAGAGTTACTCGAAGATATTACTAAAGGTATAAAAGATATTATCATTTTATCTAATGTATTTTTATATTCTATACATAAGTTAATTTTATAACTTGGACTTAAATAATATTTGATTATGACAGACGTCAAGAAAATAGCTGAAACATTACAGGATGCTGAGATAGTAGTATTAAAAGTTCTAACTAAAGGCTCGGCTACAATCGAAGATATCGCAAATAAATCTATGCTTCAGGAGAGTGCTGTTTCGAGAGCTGGCTTGTGGCTTCAAAATAAAGATTTAGTTACGGTCGAAGAAAAAACTTATAGATATGTTTCTCTTACTGAATTAGGACAGAAATATATCAAACAAAAACTTCCTGAGAAAAGATTGCTAGAAGCGATCAAAAACTCTCCAAAATATATTGATGAAATTGTAAAAGACGCGAGATTAGATAAACAGGAATTTACTGTCGCGCTTGGTTATTGCAAAGCGAATAATTTTGCTGAATTTGAAAATGGAAAAATTACTATTACTGAATATGGAGCTAAACTTCTTAGTCAGGAAACGCCTGAAGAAAGTTTGCTCAAAAAACTTTCCAATATAGAAGTTGAAGAACGCTCGCTAAAAGCAAACGAAAAAACTATATTTGAAAATTTGAACAAAAGAACTTTAGCAAAACTAACAGAGAAAAAGATTAGAACGTTTGCTGCTACCGAATTAGCAAAGAGGATAATATCTGCAGTGCCATCTGAATCTAGAATTGGACAGCTTACTCCTGAGAAAATACGCGACTGGGAGAAACATTCATTTAGACGTTATGATGTTGAAGCTCCGACACCTAAAATTTATGGTGGAAAAAAACAAGTTTATCGAGCTTTCCTGGATGAAGTAAAAAAAGAATTAGTTAGTCTCGGATTTCAAGAAATGTCTGGTCCATTAGTAGAAGCAGAATTTTGGAATAATGATGCTTTATATATGCCCCAAGATCATCCGGCAAGAGGAATACACGATGTATTTTTCGTTAAAGAGCCAAAGTACGGCAATCTTGATGACAGCGAACAATTAATCAAAAATGTAAAGAGTACGCACGAAACTGGAGGAAAATCCGGAAGTACTGGATGGAGATATGATTATAATGAAAAAGCTTCTGGCAGATTAATCCTCAGATCACAAGGGACTGCTTTATCTGCAAGAACACTTGCAAGCAAAGATGTAAAAAATCCTGGAGCATATTTCGCAATTAGCCGAGTTTTCCGGCCAGAAAAAATTGATGCAACACATTTAGCAGAATTTGACCAGTGTGAAGGTCTTATTATCGGAGAAAATGTAAATTTCCAAAATCTCCTTGGTTTACTAGAGCAATTCGCAAAAAAGTTTACTAATTCAGATAAAATAAAATTTAAGCCAAGCTATTTCCCATTTACAGAACCTAGTGTAGAAGCACACGTCTGGCATCCTAAATTAAATAAATGGGTAGAAATTTTTGGAGCTGGCATTTTACGACCGGAAGTTACAAAACCGCTTGGTATAGATGTACCTGTATTAGCTTGGGGCATTGGTGTAAGCAGATTATTTTCAAATAGCGCCACTTGCCGAGCTCTAATCTGCCTAAACTAAGATTAGCTATTTGTATTCTCTGCAAACTTATAACTGGAAAGCCGACTGTTTTGAGCATTTGTCGTATCTGCCGTTTCTTTCCCTCTTTTATTACAATTTCGAGCATAGAAAAACTTTTACCTTTATTCATTAATCTGACTTTTGCTGGCATTGTTTTATAATTTCCAACTCTATGTCCGAATTTTATTGGCACTCTTAAACCTCTGCGAAGTTTCGCCATAGCTGGACGATTAATAATTCCTCTTATTTTTGCGACATAAGTTTTTTCTATATCTCCTCTCGGATGTGCAAGTTTATGTGCGAACAAGCCGTCATTTGTAAATAATAATAAACCAGTTGTATCAAAATCTAATCTGCCGACACTAAATAGACTTTTTTTAATATCATCATCCATAGTGAGTAAATCAAAAACAGTTTTTCGTCCTCTCTCGTCGCCTTTGGATACTAAATAATCACGGGGTTTATTTAGCATAACATAAATTTTCTTATCAGTTTTTGAAACTATATGCCCATCAAGTTCTACTTTATCATTTTCGGTAACTTTCATTCCCAAAGTAGCAACAAAACTATTTACCCTGACTCTGCCTTCTCTGATTAGATCTTCGCATTTTCGCCTTGAGCCATAGCCGCTTCTTGCCAAATAAACTTGCAGTCGCATAAAAAGCTTTTATAATTGATAGAATATAAACCTTATACATGAATAAACTTGAATTAATTAAACGCAATACAGTTGAAATAATCAAGGAAAGTGAGCTTGAAGATTTACGAAAGAAAAAAGCACCTGTTGTTTATTGCGGTTATGAACCAAGCGGTCCTTTGCATCTCGGACATATGGTTACAATTACAAAACTAAAAGACTTGCAGGAAGCTGGTTTCAAAGTTAAAATATTACTGGCAGACGTGCACGCTTATTTGAACAAAAAAGGCGACTGGAAATTTATTAATGAGCAATGTAAAATCTGGGAGAAAGCTATCAAAGCAATTGGACTAAATGCTGAATTTGTAAAAGGTTCAAGTTTCCAATATGATAAAAATTACTGGAATGACGTTTTAGATATCTCATTACAGACTACGTTAAAACGAGGATTAAGAAGTATGACTGAAATAGCAAGAGACATAGATAACGCAACAATTTCACAGATGATTTATCCAGTAATGCAAACAGCCGATATGAAAGCTCTCAAAGTAGATGTTGGTTTGGGTGGAATGGAGCAAAGAAAAGTCCAGATGCTCGCCAGAGAAACACTTTCGTTAATAAATTACAAACCTATTGTTGCAATTCATACTCCTTTAATTTCAAGTCTTAAAGGTGCTGGAAAAATGAGCTCATCTGTCCAAGGCTCAATGATTTCGGTTATAGATTCTCCTGCAGAAATAATAAAAGATAATCCAGTAATGCAAATAGCGCAATTAATTGTATTTCCAAATCTAACTGGCTTTTTCAAAATCGTACGTCCAGATAAATTCGGTGGAAATTTGCAGTTCTCAAATTATGACGAACTTGAACAGGCATACATATCTGGAAAGTTGCATCCAGCAGATTTGAAATCTGGTGTAGCAGATGCATTAGTAGATGTTCTTGAGCCGATAGGAAAGATATTGAAAATCTCATAAGATTTTCTTTGAGTTCCATAAGTAATACTATAACAGAGTTCTATAGCGAAGCCTTAAAAGTGTCCAGCGCCTAAACGTCTGCCTCGCATTCAAATGATAAACTACAAGACGAAACCAGATACAGATGAAGAAATATACGACTTACTTAATCCCGTTACTCGAGATTGGTTCAAAAAGAAATTCAAGAATTTCTCGCCGCCGCAGACATTTGCAGTAAAAGAGATTCATAACAGAAATAATATTTTAGTTTCTGCTCCTACTGGCAGCGGTAAAACTCTTACTGCTTTTTTATCTATTCTAAACGAGCTCATAAACCTCTCTGAAAAAGGTGAACTGGAAGATAAAGTTTATTGCATTTATATTTCTCCGCTAAAAGCTTTAGCAAAT
>JAGVWH010000016.1 GCA_018304365.1 Nanobdellati archaeon | reverse complement strand
ATAGAGGAATTGAAATGTTAGACTATTTAGATACTAGTATAAATAGGGCCTTAACTTTAGATAAAATATCTAAGTTTAAAGAATTCAAAGGTACGAAACTAGATCTAGAAAAACTCTTGGAAGAAAAAAGAAATTCTGTAAAAGTACTACCAGGCACACAGATAAAACTAAATCTTAAATCTTAGTAATACTGCAATTCCACCAAGGCCGTCTAGCTTATCTCCGGCTTCATTATCTGAACTAATTATATTAACTTTGCCGCCCTGTCCTTCAACAGCATCAATAAGCTGTTCCAGCTCTTCAAACTTATTTTTTTCTCTGTAATCGGCAATCAAGCTGTCCGTCAAAAGCAAATCATCAACTGCTCCGGCTTCTACTGCATTTTTCACGTTTGCAAATTTGTAAGTCGCAAGACCTTTGCGTGCTATTTCTATAACTAAATTCTCTACTAGTTTGAATTCCTTCTGGAGCTGAGATTGTTTTATGACTTTGTCAAGAACGCCTTGATGCAATAACTCTACAATCCCTCTTCGACTGCCCGCGCTTACATTTTCCAGTTTGACTTTATTTCCTATTTTAGATTCTTTTTCCTGGAGTTTCTTCAGAAGCTCCTCTTTCCAAAATAAAGGCGATGCTAAAATCAAATAGTCTGGTTTTGATTGCTTTTCAATTCTAATTATTTCTGCAACTAATTCCTGCATTCGTTCTTGTGCCTTCTCAACATATCTTTTTTTGGCTAAACCTAATTGGAACTGCCCCAAGTAACTTATTCCGACAGCAGTTAATGCCGCAAGAGTTGCCTGCTCGTCATCCAAAGCGCAAATTAGTGCTTTAGGTGCAGAAGCTGCCTTCTCTGCATCTCTTAGTCTTTTAATTTGGTATTCTTTCCAATCCTTTTCTATACTTATTTCAAATCCCACTTTTACGTCGAGAGTATGTGCGCCTTTTGATAGTTCATCTGAACCTTCTGTTATTTCTCCAAAAATTTTAAGAAAAGTTGATTCCAATTGAACTCTTGCAGCTCTTATTTTAGCAGTGTAAAATTTCCGTTCGGCTTTTGCTCGTTCTTCCGAACCGCTGAATTTTATCTTTCTCTCTATTCTTCCAGTGATTAAATCGTTTGGTTCAATTATCTTGGATAAATGCCAAAGGTCATCCAATAGATTTATCTTTAGTTTAGCTACCCCTTCCCTTTTATTAAAGTGAATAATTCTCATAATAAGCTTTATATAGAAAATAACTGGTATTTAAAAAGATGGCCACAGACATAGGTAAGCGCGGCTATACTGAATACGTAGGTAATGTAACAGGACTATTTATAATAATTATAATAGGTGCTGCTGTACTTTTCTACGCAATAAGTATAACTCCAGCAGAACGTGCTAATTTAGGTATCGAAGGTTATTCCCGGATTACTCTTGACGTTAATCCCGGCACTATTGCTGGTTTTATAGAAACGGATGCTATCGCATTCTCTAGAAAATTATCTACCGTAAGCATCGCTAATAAGCCAGAGGATTCCTCTAAAATACTTGCACCATCACTTTCTACTTCTCAAAGTACTACTGCAAACAAACCAGCAATACTGGAATTTGAAATTAGTTCGCAGAACGTCGCTGACGTTATAATGAATTTCAAAATAGCTGACAAATATGGTACTGGAACTCTGTCTGTGATGGTTAACGGCAAGACCTTGAAAACTACGAGTGGTGAAATCGGCGATTTAGTCTCTATTGCAATTCCATTAAGTTTGTTAAAAGAAACTAACGAAATAAAATTTACTGCTTCAAATCCTGGTTTGGCTTTTTGGCGGCCAAATATCTATGTATTAAAAAACGTGGAATTAATAGTGCAAAGTTTTGATGCTGGCAGTTTCACACATAAATTTGATATAACAACGAGCGAACTTGCTGGAAGCGGAAAAGCTAAATTAATCGCATTCATAAAATCTAACGGCGCAGAGGTTCCAATAACAATAACATTGAATGACATAGAACTTTACAAGGGAATTCCGCCGTCTGATTTTGAATTAGCTTTACCTCTTGAAAACTTGAAAACAGAAAACAAATTGGTATGGTCGATTGAAAGAAATGGCAATTATATTATAAATTTCCCAAAAATAGAATTAACATTTGCTCCAGCAAATAGCGAAAAGATTTACGATTTTAATATAGCTACGAATGAATTTACAAGTATTAATCTTGGACGATTTGAATGCAAATTAACTATCCAGCGAGGCGAATTATTCGGATTTGCAAATATTGAAGTCAATAAGAGAAGCAATAGCTATGGTAAGACAAATAAGAAAACTGCCAGCAGAAAGTAGATTTAATATATCGGCTGAAGATATAAAAAACGTAATACCTGAGGTAGCAATAGCAGACGCTGTAGCGAATAAAACTAAGAAAAAGAGATCCAATAATTCTGGAGATGGACAGGTAAGTAAAAAAGCTAAGGAAAAGAGATCCAATAATTCTGGAGATGGACAGGTAAGTAAAAAAGCTAAGGAAAAGAGATCCAATAATTCTGGAGATGGACAGGTAAGTAAAAGAAAGAGAATTAGAACAACTATTGTTACACTTATAATAGGATTTATTTTTACGACTTTCACGCCAGGAGGCCAAGCTTTTAGTGCTGCACTCGGTATATCTGGAACGCAACTAAAAGATGTATTTCAAAAAGATACAGCTGAAATTAACATAGTAAAACAAGCGCTAACTGGTCAATACGACTTTTCACAGACTTGGCGCTCAGATACTCAAAAAACTAAATACGAAGGCAAAGATGTAGGTGTTGTATTAACAAATGTTAGACCTATCAAAGATATAATTTCGATAAGTCCGGGCGAAACAACTGATGATATAGTAATAGTTGGTTCATTAAAGATAGTAAGTGTTCCGGTAACAATAAGAGATGCTAAGGATGCTAAGCCAAACGTAACTGCTCTTGTAACTTCAATATTTGATAACGAAACAGAAATTTGTGCTACAATACTGCAAACCAAAGAATATTCAAACAGATTTACATGCGAACATTCAGGAATTACCCACGATATTCTCAAGGGAAAAACAACAGTATCAAAAGAAGTTAAAGTAACTTTAGACTATAGTTTTGAAACTTTATCGGGGAAAACGCTCTACGCAATAAAAAATGATGAATACAGCAGATTAATTTTAGATGATATTGATATATTACAGCACTTTGAAATAAAACAGCGCCGTTCCTGGCAGACAACGTCGCCTGTTGGACTTGGTATAGGCTTATCTGGCGAATCTGATACATTTCCAGCAAATTCAAATGATAACACCGTTGCGCATTTCTTAGGTATAACGATAGAAAATAAAGGCAGCGGAACACTAACAGCTATAAAAAGTATAACTCTCGAAGTTCCTACTGATTTAATATACGTAAAAGATGGCAATGATTTTTCGGTAAAACTTAAGAATAATTTGCGCGATTGCAGTTCAGCAACAAACACTTGCAAATACGAACTAAAGGATTTAGATGTTGAACCATTAGAACCGGGCTTCAAAGAAAACGTTTTCTTTAAATTTAAATTCCCAGAAGACAAACTTGAAGGCAAGGAATTTGAAGAGCTTTTCCTTTTAGCAGATGTTGAGTTCTATTATACCCAAGATAAATTCAGTTCAATAACGATAAAAGAAAGATAATATAATAATTCAATTAGCAACCTTTAAAAACGACTAAATAAGCTCTAATTCTACAATGGTACACATATTCGAAGTATCTCCACAGAAGTTAGTAAAGGAAACTTCCGAGGAGTTGAAAGGCAAATTCGAAGCTCCTAATTGGTCTATTTTTGTCAAAACAGGAACTAACAAAGAAAGACCTCCGCAGAATCAAGATTGGTGGCATTTAAGAGCCGCATCTGTTTTAAGAACAGTTTACAAAGATGGTCCTGTTGGCGTATCAAAATTACGTTCAAAATATGGAAGCGGAAAAAATAGAGGCGTAAAACCTAGCAAATTCACAAGAGCTTCCGGCAATATAATTAGAAAAATTTTACAGCAATTGGAAACTTCTGGATTAGTACAGCAACAGAAAATAGGAGTACATAAAGGAAGAACAATTACTGCTGCAGGCACTTCATTACTTTCCAAAGCTGCCAAACGAGTTGAAAAATGAGCAGACTAAAAAGATCTGGAGTTAAAAGAACTTTAATCAAAAAAGGTAAGCAAACTAAATGGGCTCCTTTTTGGATAATTCAAAAAGCGTTGGGCAAAGGAAAGAAAGCTCATCCATCAAGATTAACAGATGTAAAACGACACTGGAGGAGAAATAAAACAAAAATAAAACCATGACAGAACGGACTTATACTATACAATTGCGAAAGGGCTTTCTTAAAGTTCCTAAATGGCGAAGGGCGAAGAGAGCTATGAATGATATAAGAGCATATTTAGAAAAGCACACAAAATCAAACGAAATAAAACTCGATCATTGGATAAACGAGAAAGTATGGCAGCACGGCGGAAGAAATCCTCCGTCAAAAATTATGTTAAAAGTTTCTTTCGATAAAAAAACAGCTAATGCCGCGCTCACTGAAGTTTCTGCGCGGGCAAAGAGAGCTACAGAAGAAACAAAGAAAATGGAAGAAAAGAAAAATAAGAAATCATTTTTGAAACTCGCGAAAGATGAAAAAGAAAAGAAAGCCGAAGAGCATAAAAAGAAAAAATCTGAGGAAAAGAAGGCTCTTGAAGAAAGTGAGAAGAATAAAACACTTAGCAAAAAGGAAGAAATTGCATCCCAAAAATAAGCAATAAATTTTATAGTCTCTAATATATAGTTTTAAACTTAATAGAAGAGAATAAATATAAAATAACAATGGCAGCGCCTAAAACCTAGCGGTTTTGGCTGGTCATCATTGGAGAAGTAATTGAGATGGCAGCGCTTAACTTCGGTTAGCTGGTCCATATTCGTTTAACTCATATGGGCAGCGCTTAACTTCGGTTAGCTGGTCATTTTACTCACAGAGGTTCATAAAATGGAAAAACATACAGCAATAGCGAATTTTCAGGGCGATCCAAACGTAGGTCTCTATGGTTTAGCTACAGATAAATTCTGTCTGCTTGGAAGAAGTGTAAGAGAAAAAGATGTCAAAGAAATAGAAGAAGCGCTCAAAGTTCCTGTTTTTCAGTTAAGTCTTTATGGTACAGATTTAATAGGTTTATTTGCAATCGGAAATTCTAACACAATACTTATTCCGAATATTATCTACGAATCAGAATTAAAAAGATTAAAAAAAGAGCTTGGAAAACTAGGCGTAAAAGTTGCTGTTCTTGAAACAAATCATACAGCCTTCGGCAACAATATAATTCTAAATGACAAAAAAGGTATTATTAGCAATGTATATAGTAATAATGAAGTTGAAAAAATCAGCAAATGTTTTCCGGATGTAAAATTTGAGCGAATAGATTTATCTATACCTGGCTCAGTTGGAAAAATTACTAATAAAGGTGGAATTTTTGAGCCAAATCTTCCTGAACATATTGTCTACGAGATTGAAAAATTATTCAACTTTGAAATAGGTTTGGGCACTGTTAATATGGGAAACCCATTTATAAGTTCCGGCATTATAGCTAATAGTTTTGGCTTTGTTATGGGTGCTAATAGCTCTGGTTTCGAAGTCACGAGAGTCGATGAATCTCTTGGTTTCTTGAATTAAGTAATACGAATGAGCAAAGACTTTTAAGGATGTAATTTAGGATTTTAATATGGTTGAAAAAGAACAGCAGGAAGTGCAACAAAAATACATTCTACTTCAAATGATAGAAAATCAAATGAGGCAGATAGAAAATGATATAGGAGAAATATCAAACAGAAATCAAGATTTGTTATTATTAAAAAATCACCTTGACGCTCTAAAAGAAAGTAAATCTAATGTCAAATTAAAAGCTCCAGTAGGAGCTGGAATTTATGTTGATGCTGAATTGAAAAATTCCAAAGATGTTTTTGTCAATGTTGGAGCTGGCGTAATTGTAAAAAAAACAATTCTGGAAGCTAAAGGTATAATTGATAAACAAATTGGAGAAATGGAAAAAGCTCTTAGTCAATTAAGCAAGAATATCGAAACTCTTGCCTCAAAAGCTCAAGAAACTCAGCACGAATTGCAGCATTTAATGAATACAGAGCACGAGCATTAAGATGTTTAAATTCCTGAAGAAGGCTTTCCAGGATTTTACAGATAAAGCACTAAAACCTGAAAAATTAAGGCCAACCGAAAACAGCACTCTTGTAGAGAAATCTGAACCTTCAAAACCTGTTGAAGTACAAAAACTTGATGCGAAAACAAGTTTTCTCGAGAGTATTACGAAAGCTGTTACAGAAACAAAAATATCAGAAGATTATTTTGAGAAAATATTTCAAGATCTGGAAATTGAATTGATACAAAATAATGTCGCTTACGATATAATTGAAAAGATAAAAATTAGATTGAATAAACAATTAGTTGGAAAAAGTGTCAAACGTTCTGAATTATCCGGTATAATCAAAAAAGAACTTCGCACGCTTATTTTAGAAATATTAGAACTTCCGACACCAATTGCGATTGATACCTTCATTGAAAACGCGAGAAAAAAACCAGTTGTAATAATGTTTGTCGGAACAAATGGCCACGGTAAAACTACAACTCTAGCCAAAGTTGGGCACCTCTTAAAAAATAAGGGCTTAAAATGTATTTTTGCTGCAGGCGATACATTTAGAGCAGCTGCACAAGAACAATTGCAGGAACACGGCGATAAATTAGGAATAAAAGTAATAAAACACACTTATGGTTCTGATGCCGCGGCGGTGGCATTTGATGCAGTTAAACACGCTGAAGCTCGGCAATTAGATGCGGTTCTAATTGATACTGCTGGCAGACAGCATTCTGATAAAAATTTAATGGATGAATTAAAGAAAATAAAAAAAGTTGTAAATCCTAATCTGACAATTTATGTATGCGAGAGCATAGCTGGAAATGATGCCTGGGAACAAGGAAAAAATTATAATACTTCAATAGGAATAGATGGAATGATTCTCACTAAATCAGATGTTGATGATAAAGGTGGAACTTTTATTTCATTAGTTCACGAAACTGGCAAGCCAATTATGTATGTCGGCACAGGACAGGAATATGAAAAATTACAGCAGTTTCAACCGCAAAAGTTTATCAATAATATAATCTAATAATAATAATATGGCTCTTGAAAAACTTGGAGATAAGCTAAGAGGAAGTTTACAGCGCTTGTTTAAAGCGACGCACATAGATGCTAAACTGATAGATCAAATTACAGCCGATATTAAAAAATCGCTTATAGCCGCTGATGTAAATATAGATTTAACTAATAAACTTACTGAGACTATTAAACGAAGAGCATTGGCAGAAAAATCTTCCAAACTTCTTACAGCCAGAGAACATACTGTAAATATTGTTTATGACGAATTAGTAAAATTCTTAGGAGCTGAAGCTGGAAAATTAGAAATAGAAAAAAAGCCGACAAAAATTGTTTTGCAAGGTTTATTTGGAAGTGGAAAAACAACAACCGCCAGCAAGCTTGCAAAATACTATAAGAAAAAAGGATTGAAAGTTGCTCTTGTACAAACCGATACTTGGAGACCTGCTGCATTTGAACAATTACAGCAGCTTGCAGAAAAAATTAATGTTCCATTTTACGGAATAAAAGGAGAAAAAGATCCGATTAAAATAATCAAGAAATTTGAACCTGATTTTGATAATTTTAATGTTGTAATTCTTGATACCGCCGGAAGAGATGCACTAAATAGTGAATTAATAAAAGAAATAAAAGCTATAAAAGAAGCATTCAGACCAGATGAAAGTTTATTGGTTTTGTCCGGAGATATTGGACAAACCGCATTCAAGCAAGCTGATACATTTAAAGACGCTGTTGGCATTTCTGGAGTTATATTAACAAAATTAGACGGCACTGCAAAAGGCGGAGGCGCACTTTCGGCGTGTTCTGCAACAGGTGCAAAAGTAAAATTTATTGGGGTTGGCGAACATATAGAAGATTTCGAAGAATACAAACCAAAGAATTTTGTCTCTAGACTGCTCGGAATGGGTGATCTCGAAACACTTTTGAAGAAAGCCGAAGAAGTTATGGATAAAGAAACAGCTGAAGAGCTTGGCAAGAAATTTTTGAAAGCTGAATTTACCTTAACTGATGTTTATAAGCAAATGGAATCTGTCAAGAAGCTTGGACCGTTGTCGCAAGTTGTAGGAATGATACCTGGAATGGCCAATGCTATTCCAAAAGAACTATTGGAAATGCAAGAAGATAAAATGAAAAATTGGAAATACATAATAGATTCGTGCACAATTAAAGAGCGCGACAATCCTGATATAATTAAAACTTCGAGAATTTCTAGAATTGCGAAAGGTTCTGGCAAATCAGAGCAAGATGTTCGGGATCTGATTAAGCAATATAATCAAATGAAAAAGGTTATGAAACAGATGGGCAATCCAAAGCAGCTAAAGAAGTTGGAAAAGCTAATGAATATGAGAGGCTTAAAGGGTATGCCTGGTTTCTAAAACCTTTTAAACACAAAAATAGCGGTTTTCATATGGTACAACGCACTGGCGGTTTTAGAAAGAAAACAAGAGACCGATTAGCAAAACACCCAAGAGATAAAGGTAAAGTATCAACAACAAGATTAATGCAAGTATTTGAAATAGGCGATAAAGTAATAATAAAACAAGAACCAGCTATTCACAATGCTATGCCTCATCCACGATACAAAGGCAGAACGGGAGTAGTAACTGAAAAGAGGGGCTATTCAGTAATGGTTACAATCAAAGACGGCGGAAAGACAAAACACTTGATTTCCGCACCAGTGCACTTAAGACGCGCAGCAACATAATTTGCTCACAGAGATTCATATGGATACAAATATAATAAACAAAGAACCAATAGCATTAGCAGAGGTTTCCAAAATAATTCAGGGACTTGGAAACAAGACCGATAGGGCAGAAATACAGAATAAAATTCTTGAGTTCAACAAAGATGCAACTAAATTAAAGATCGATAAAGTTGAAAAACTCATTCAAGAGCTCGAAGCTTTAAACGTTCCTTTGATGAGCAGAGCGCTTATTGTTCAAATAGTCGATATTGTACCAAAAGACCTTGGAGAATTAAAGTCAATTTTTGCGGGTTCAAAGCTTGCTGTAAGTCCAGAAAACCTTAAACAAATGCAGGACGTTATTTCTAAGTATCTTTGATTATCTCTTATAGATATTATCGTGATGATCAAAATCTATGAAGCTCACGAAATCGTTAGTTTTATCATAATTAAAAATT
>JAGVWH010000015.1 GCA_018304365.1 Nanobdellati archaeon | reverse complement strand
TAAGTTCTTTGCGCCTTGTTGGAATAGGCGTTTTGTCTTCAAATTCCTTCATAGTGGCCAATTATAAACCATATTTAGCAATATTTAAAGGTTAGCCAAATATCTTAGTCATCTAGAATCCTATATTCAACAGGTCTGCCTTCTTGTTTTGCCCTCGCTATTCCTTGTTTCATTCCTTTACTTATTCCTAAATCTATATAAACTACTGTGGCTTCCGCAAATTTAGCCCACGCAAGACCCGCTTCAATTCCTAAGGCTCTCTCTTTCGGTATATCATCGTTTAATATTCCTTCTTGCGTGTAAAGTAAATGTGAAGCGAAGGGAAACTCTCCCCTTAGGAAACAATCCCTCATACATTTTCTTGAATATTCAATATTATTTTTTACATCTCCCTCAACTAGAGTTTCTAAACCTTTAAATGGACTCTCCAAAATCACTAATCTAGGCATTTTAAAAAATAAAAATATAGCTTTTTATTATTTTATTTGGTACATTATATAATTTAACTCATAGGCGTATTAGAGAACTTGCTTTTCTGGTCTGGACGCATACCGCCTGTTGCAGTAGGTAACTGCGAAAAGCCAGCCCCATATTCTGAGAAATGACCTTGGGGAAGTATATTTCCAAATCCAGCGGATGCATAATTTGAACCACCAAAGAAATAATTCTGGCTTACTTCATACCAATTTGGAGAAGTAGACCAAGCAGGAGAGCTTACACCCATATGCTGCAGAGCTTCAGCGTGAATTGGCGGAATTCCTAAATGTATAGCGGTTCCAGCAGATTCTAAAACAGATTTAACTTCTTTTAGTTTTCCAGTTTTTTCCATATGTTCTAAAAATTCTTTGATAGGAACATTTCCCATCCCTGGAGCTAAATGAACATCGCTGTGTCCAAAATTATCAGAAATATGGATATGTCGGATATCATTTTGTATCGCTTCAACTTCACGTTTAATATATTTATTCCAATTTTCTTTTGGCGTGCCTTCCGGAACTCCAAACCGTTTCATAATATTGATATGCGCTATATCCCAAGTTGCACCGATTAATCTATCTGCAATCTCATTTGCTTTTCTTACAGGAAGTTTATCTTTTGTTACTAATTTATCTACCATCTGCACTCTCGCTTTTTTTAATCCGTCTCTCAAATCCGCGCCGCGTCCCATTACGTGCCAAGGATCCCAATTTTCAACTGCTAACTGCGGTCCGTATTCGCCGTGTTTTTTATACGAATAATACGCTAAATTTGCAAGTGTTTTAGCCGCTTGATCTTGTCCAAATGTTTCTGCTAATTTAACGAGTTCTGGAACTGTATCTTTCCCAAAGCCGCCAGCTCTTTTGGGAAGGCCCATTTTCATCATTATATGATGTGCGACAGCATCTCTGTCTGCATCAGGATTTTGTTTAGTAATATTATTAATTTCTGTATCTATAATCTTTTTAGCCTTAGGATCACTTTGAGCTATTTTATCATATGTATTTGTTAGTGCCGAATCAAGATGTTTTGTTATAAATTTATATCTTGAGGCCCACCCACTTTCTTCAGCATTTGCTTGTTCTTTGGTAATCTCTCCTGCCTCCTTTTCTTTTTCTATTTCTTTAATCCTATTAACAGCTTCTTGTTGTTCTTTCCATAGAGAATTAAGCTGTTCCTGTTCCCGCTCCCAAAGAGTATGTTTTACTTGCTCCAAACTGGATTCAGTATGTTCAGGATAAGTCTCTCTCGCGTCGGTATAATAAGGTATATACTTTCGTTTTATTCCATCTGTATGTATTTTTTCTTCTGTTTTTAATGGAATAAGTTCTCCAGTATCTGGAATTACAGCCATAGCCATTTCTGGAACTAATTTATCCTTTTTTTCGTCCCACTTCCAAAATGTTCCAATTTGTCCACTTGCGTGATACGCAATTGGCACTGATTGTTTAGAATTTTTATCAATTTTAACAAGCGCGGCTTTGTTAATTACATCTTTCATAAATTCTTCTGCATCTGCTCTATTATCTTCAGACCATTTATTTTCTTTAAAGCCAGTTGGATCTACATCTATTGGAGCGTGAACTGAAACTATAGCTTTATCTCCCATTGTTAATTTAGCAGTCTGACGAACCATATCAAAATGCTGACGGGGAATAGTTTCCCAAGATTTATCGCCTCTCGATCTCAATTGTCCGATTTCTACGTTTTTTACTCCACCTCCGGCTAATCCAATTATATCTTTAATCTGTTTTCCTGGTTCTGCAGCTGAAGTTGGAGCGCTGAAATATATATTTCTAAGCGTATCAGTAGCCATAGTAGTATTGTATTTTCTATCCATTGAAGATATATAATTCTCAGAGTATAACATTTACTTTAGATTAAATTCATTAGTTAAAAATCTTGCTCATCTGTATATGAGCGAGACTCGCTGAACGAATTCAGCCCTGGTCTTACCAAAATTGTATGTTGCCTTGAAAACCGGCTTTTCTTACAATATCTTCTAATATCGAATATTCTTTCATATCTATTGGCGCTATAAAAGTAGTTATTGGTTTTCCATCTTTAGTCTTGGTTTCCTGTAAAATCTGCCCTAAAACAACAGTGTACATAGGTGAGATATATTGATTAGATTTCTGCAAAACTAAAATGTCAGCATTATCGTATCTCACAATATCTTTCCTTAAAATTTTACTGCCATTTGCTGGCATTCTTTTATGATGATATATTTTTTCTTCCATATTTTCCGTAATTGCGATAAATTATTAAATTACTCCCAAATTAGCATTCCGTGAATAGCTTTATACAAATAATATAACTTGTAAGCATCTTTCTTGCCTTTTTCTTGTGCTGCTTTTCTAAGTCTTTTAATATTCCAGTTCTCCTGCTGGTCTTGACCAATTTTATTTACTGTTTCAACTACACTTGCTATTTTTTCTACTCCTTCTTTTATAGAATCATAATGTTTTTTTACAGATTCTATATGTTCTTTAAACGGTTGGAATTTTTTCTCAATTTTCTTTTCTTCGGTTTTTTCCTTTTCTTCTTGTTCTAAGAATCTCTTTAAATCATCTGAGATAACATCAAGTGTATCTTTAGTGCCTATATCTATAAAACTCATAACTTCATCCTGTCTTGCTTTTTCCAAGTTGTCAAGATCTTTCTGTCGCATTTCATATCCATTAATAAAAATATTAACTCTGCCTAAGTGACCTCTATATCCTTCTTGCGTTTGTCCGCCAGGAATTACTCTGTAATAAAACTTAACTTCGATAATACTAAACACTTTATTTTTTTCGTCTTTGATTTTTAATTCGCCCGAATTTCCAGCGCTTTTAACTTCCTTTTTACCAAAAATATCGATGTATGTTACCATTGAATTAAAAGCGGTTGGTAAATCTGCCATCTCATCGGCTCTAAGTTCTGGAGGTAATAATTTCCTGGTTGCAATCAAATAAGGCCTAGCCCATTCTGTATACATTTTCATTGAACTAACTTGAGATTTCAAATATGTACGTTCTATTTTGTATCTTTTTCTTAACTCTAACTCACTCATTTTTCGCCACAAAATATACTCTTTAATTCTTCCCTGCAAAATTCTTTTTACCATATCAGGAATATCCATTTCATCCTGAATTTTTTTCAGAACTTTCTTTTCCACGTCATCTACTTTTTCATCTGCTTTTACAGCTGGTATGTACACTGAAAAAAATGCATCCCTTACCATTATATAATTTAGATTTTGAACTAAAGCATTAATAGATCCCGGTCCTTTTTTGGAATCAACTTCGGTAAGCCAAATAGTTTTCAATGCATAATCGGCGCCGTTTGAAACTGCGTGCTCATCAGAATGCAATTTATCATATTCATCTAATCTTAATTCAAATTCTTTCAAGTCATAAATTAAATTCAGAATACTTTTCACAACCATATTTATAGTTCCTACTAATTCGGAAGCTCTCTTTTCGAGTTCTGTCCGTCTTCTGCCTAATTCTCCATAAAAAGCGGAAGCTTCGGCAGCTGCAAAAGCATCTTTTACTTTTGTTACATCATATCTAAAACCAAAAGTATCTCCTTTGAGCGCATCAAATATCCAATAATATATTGGTTCAAGTGAATTTGCAAAGGTTTCGTAAGCAAGTTTATATTCTCCTAAAGAATTGCCTTTAAATATATCCATAGTTGATTGTTTTTTATCTGGCGAAAGTAGATAATTCCATAACTCTTTTATTTCTCCCTCATCACTTTGTTCCAAAAAATCGTTCAAATATTCTCTTTGCGCAGTAAAATTCTTTTTAAAATGATCTAATTTTTTCCCAACTTGTTCTACTGTCAATGTGGCCATCGTTAACTATAGTAACATAAGGTATAAAAGAATTGGCTTCATCAAAATACTATGTTTAAAGTGCTTTTCGTAATAGCTCCAGTGGATTTCAGAGACGAAGAATACTTTGAACCCAAAGAAATACTAGAAAAGGCAGGTTATATTGTAATAACTGCCAGCACTACTCAAAATGTTTGCAAAGGAATGCACAAAGCTACTGTTAAACCCGACATTTTAATTGGAGACGCTGTTGAAGCTAATTTTGCTGCTTTAGTCGTAATAGGTGGAAGCGGCAGTCCAAAACTTTGGGATAATACAGAACTTCAAGAATTATTTCACGATTTTTATGATGCAAATAAACCAATAGCTTGTATATGTTTAGCGACTGTAGCTTTATTTAAAAGCGGTTTAACACAGAACAAAAAAGTAACCGGATGGCTGCCGGAAGCGAAAGAGGAAGCTGATAAGAATGGTGCAATATATGTTAATGAAAATGTTGTGGAAGATGATTTATTTATTACTGCGAAAGGACCGCCGAATGCCGAAGAATTTGGGCACAAGATATTAAAACGATTAAAATCTAGATAAAATATGGCCTTTACTGATATTTTCAAAAAGAAAAAGAAGCAGCCTGATTTTGTTGAGATAGGTTCTATGGCTGAACAAGGTTCATATGGTCCTGCAGGTTATCCAGAAAAAGAAACAAATCCTGCTGAAGTTGATTTAGGTTTGCCGTCAATGCCACAGCAACAAATGTTTGCACCGCAAAGTAATACTGCTGAACTTGAAAAAGAAGTCAAAGCTTTATCTTATAAAATAGATAATTTAAAAGCCACTCTCGATACTATTTCTGCACGATTAATAAATATCGAAAATGCGATAAAAGGACAGCCACAAAGTGGACAAGAAGGCGGAGAAGGCTGGACTTACTAAAGGTTTATAAGAATTTAAAATTTTAAAATCGTATGGCTGTAATGGATTTTATACGGAATTATTTTATAACACCTATACAGACAGATGGCGGTTATAATTTAATTAACTCAGTTGTTTATGCAATTATTGCATTAATATTATTGTATGGTGTTTACAAAATACTAGATAAACAGAAAATTGAAATAGATTTTAAATTTTTTTTAGCAGTTTTACCATTTGTAATTCTTGGTTCATTTACAAGAAGTCTAGTAGATTTCAACAAACTGCCATATTCATTTTGGACTGTTTCTCCTGGAATTTATTTAATAATTGCCGGAATATTTCTCGCGGTATTAGCACTTTCAATTTTTTTGCAAAAGCAAATTAATATTTGGTACTGGCAGACCAGTCTAATTAGTGGAAGTATAATACTTACGGGATTAATTATTTATGTTACGCCGTTAATTAAATTACACAATTTATTATTTGGCGGAGCTGTTATCACATTAGCAATATCTGCTAGCGCTCTTCTGTATTTCATCTTCAAAAATTTGAAATTGGAATGGGCGCAAGGACTTTCTTTTATTATTTTTCCAGCGCATATGCTTGATGCCAGCTCTACATTCATAGCAGTAGATTTTCTTAATGCTGTTGAAAAACATCCACTTCCTGTTTTAGTCAATACACTTGCAAATACTGCAGCTATAATGTATATTTTAAAGTTAATTGTATTAATTCCAGTTGCATATTTACTATTCAAAGATATTGAAGATAAAAATATGCGTAACTTTTTCATAATTGCGATAGCAGTTTTAGGACTCGCAGAAGGTCTAAGGAATTTAATTTCTATTTTAATTATTTAGATCTTAAGAAATTTAAACTTCTTAAAAATAGCTGGCTTGCCGCATTCTTCGCAAAGGAACTTTGCTTTTTTCAAATATAAATAAGTTTGATCTCCGCATAATTCGCATTTGCCAAAAGCGGTTTTTTCTTCTCGCGTCTCTCCTTTAATCCTGGACTGTTCCAAAAGAGTTTCCATAAACTCACTAGAATTTTTCAAAACATCTCTATTTGTTACTATTCCAGCTAATCTTCCTTTATGATCTAAAATAGGCAGCCTTGTAATATCGAACTTTGACATTTTATCTGCTAAGATTGACAAATCATCATGTACGTGTGCAATTGCAATAGGAGGAGATGTCATAACATCGCCGACTTTAACAGCGCTCGGCTGCAAATTTACTGCTATAACTTTTCTCATAATATCTCTCTCAGTAACTATGCCAACAAGTAAACCATTATTAACAACTGGAATTCCGCCGATTCTAAATCTATTCATCAGCTCAGAAACTTCGACAATATTCATTTCTGGATAAGCTATTACTATTTCTGTTGTCATTATGTCGATAGCTCGTATGCCCGAATCCACCATACTTTTTCTATGTGTGTTAATCTTATAACCCTTACACCTTATTTTGCTATGCAAAAGCCTTATAATTCTATAATCTATGATATAACGTATTGGAG
>JAGVWH010000014.1 GCA_018304365.1 Nanobdellati archaeon | reverse complement strand
ATGAAGTTACAATAGAATTTAAACCATTTGAAAAAGTAAAGCTACCAGCTGATTTTAACAAAAGCGATTTGATCGCTCTATTAGAATTACATCAAACAAAGTACATTTCAAGAATAGAAATTGCCGAAAAAATTAATGGTTCTGTAGAAGGTATAAGAAATGATAAATTTGCTTTGGAAGGCATAAACGATATATTAGAAGATTTATATGCGACACCTATAGAGTAGATTTTTAAATAGATGACCTCATAATCTAACGTAATGGCCAAAATACAGCCTTCTTCTAAAGAGCGAAAACGTTATATAAGGATAAAAGTCGACTCTACTCAAAGAGTCGAGAAAGGTGATTTAGAAAGAGCAGTCATTCAGGCTGGTCTAAAATTTCTCGGTGAGTTAAATATGGCTCGCGCAGGAGTACAATTATTGTCGGATACGTGGGATGGAAAACACGCGATAGTCCGGACAGGACACAAATATGTCGATGACACAATTGCTGCACTTACGTTGGTTAAAGATATAGAAGGTAAAAAAGCAACGATATCTTCAATAAAAGTATCTGGTGCTATTGACAAACTAAAAGGAGATAAAAATGAGTAATTTATTGCCGCAACAAGCGATGGGATATGACCGCGCAATTACAGTATTCAGTCCAGATGGAAGACTGCTGCAGGTAGAATATGCAAAGAAAGCTGTAAGTCTTGGCGTATTAACGCTCGGTATAGTTTACAAAGATGGAATTCTTTTGATGTCAGACCGAAGATTAAATGAAAAATTATTAGTTGCGGAATCAGTAAAAAAGATTTCTGAAATAGATGAACACATAATTTCATCTTTCTCAGGATATATGAATGATGCGAGGGTTATAATCAAACGTTCACGAGTTTTCGCACAGCAATATAAATTAACATACGGAGAACTGCCTGCAGTCGAAGACATTGTCAAATATATTTCAGATATAGAACAACAGTATACTCAATATGGAGGAATAAGACCTTTTGGTGTAAGTTTCCTTTTTGGCGGAATGGACAAAACCGGAATACGTTTGTTTGAAACAGACCCATCCGGAATATACACTCAATACTATGCCAAAGCAATTGGTGGTGGAGCTCCAGAAGCAAACGTGATTTTGGAAAAAAAATGGAAACAAAATATGAATGCAGAAGATGCTCAGAAACTAGCACTTGAAATTTTCAAGGAGATTCTTGGAAAAGAATTTTCACTTGAGAGATTAGAAGCTATGGCTGTATCTGCGAACAGCAAAGCCCAAAAGATCGAATTAAAATAAATGGCTTATAGACCGCAAGGTATGGATAGACCAAGAACAGAACCAATAGCTATCGCTAAAATTAAAAAAGGTGGTGTTATTTTTGAAATAGTATTAAAAGATTCTGATTTAGCTCTTAAGTTTAGAGCGGGAAAAGATTTGGATTTAAAAGATATTCTCGAAACGCCAAAAATATTTTCAGATGCAAAGAGAGGAGAGCTTGCAGCTCATACAGATATGAAAAAATGGCTTGGCACAGATAATGAAAAAGAAGTCGCAACAATAATTTTAAGGAAAGGCGAACTTTCCCTCACGCAAGAACAAAGAAAGCAGATGTTTGATGCGAAAAAATCTAAAATAATTGATTATATTCAAGTAAACGCTGCAGATCCAAAAACAAAATTACCACATCCAAGAATTAGAATAGAAAATGCGATGCAGCAGGCTAAAGTTCAAATTGATGCTTACAAATCTGTAGAAGAGCAGCTAGATGGAATAATTGAAAGCTTAAGAGCTATACTTCCAATAAGTTTAGAAAAGGTAAAGCTTATAATCACAATTCCAGCCAAATATGCAGGTAGCGCATATTCAGCATTAAAAGGAAAATACAAATTTACCAGCGAAAAATGGAACAACGATGGTTCTGTTGAAATAAAAGTTCAAATTTCCGCGGGATTAAAAATTGATTTTTTTAATCTTGCTAATGGACTTACTTCTGGTGAAGTTATAATTGAAGAGGAAAAATAAATGGGAGAAAAAATACACATAAAAGACAAAGATATAGTAGTTCCTGGCGCTCTTTTAGCAGAGGGGCTTGAATATTTGCCTTCAGGACGAGCATTCCGAGACGGCGAAAATATATACGCGGCCACGATCGGATTAATATCTGTAAAAGGCAGAGTAATAAAAGTAATACCATTAGCAGGAAAATACTCGCCAAAAAGAGGCGACGTAATTATAGCAAAAATAAATGGCTTTGGTAAATTTGGGTGGAATTTAGAAATAGACAGCCCATACAAAATCGACTTAAATGTCGGAGAAATTTCTATGAATTATGTTGATTTGAAAAACAGCAAACTTGCTGACTATTTCAAAATAGGAGATTATGTATTCGGAGAAATAACAGATATAAGTGAATCTGGATACATTTCTTTGTCGGCAAAAAGACGCCCATACAGAAAACTGCTTGGTGGAAATATCATAAAAGTTGGACCTACAAAAATTCCGAGAATAATTGGAAAGCAAGGTTCTATGATAAAGACATTAAAAGACCTATCGGGCTGTGAAATATTAATCGGACAAAACGGCTTGGCGTGGATAAAAGGAGACGCTGAAAAAGAAGCGAAAGTTGCGAAAGCAATCAAATTAATTGAAAAAGAAAGTCATCTTTCTGGCTTAACTGAAAAAGTCAAAGCCATGTTAGAGGAGAAGAACTAATGGGTAGTAAAGTAGGCGCACCAGAAAAACTTATCGTCAATGGAAAAAGACTTGATGGTAGAAAAGCAAACGAAATGCGAGAAATGGAAATAGAAGTTGGCGTAATACCAAATGCAGACGGTTCAGCTATAGTTACCTTAGGAGGAACTAAAGTTATATGTTCTGTATATGGTCCAAAAGAAGTTCTACCAAGAAGAAATTTGGATACAGAACAGGCATTTCTAAATTGCGTTTACGGAATGGCATCATTTTCTACATCAGAAAGAGTCAGACCAGGACCAAATCGAAGAAGTACTGAAATTTCAAAAGTAATTGCAGATGCGTTGGCACCAGCAATATTTATGGAAAGATATGCGGGTATGGAGATAACAGTAATTATGGAGATTATAAATGCAAATGCGGGAACAAGAACTGCAGCAATAAATGCAGCTTCTGTTGCACTTGCTGATGCTGGAATAGAAATGAGAGATTTGGTCTGTTCAATCGCATCTGGAAAAGCAGATGGAACGCTTATGTTAGATTTGTTCGAGCCGGAAGATAATTTTGGCGAAGTAGATATGCCAATTGCAATTCTTCCACGAACAAAAGAAATAACTTTATTGCAAATGGATGGTATTCTTACAAAAGCTGAATCAAAGAAACTAATAGATATGAGTATAAAAGCCTGCGAAGAAATATACGAGATACAGAAAAAAGCTTTGCAAAAAAAATATGCAACTGAAACTCAACAGGAGACTGAATAAGATGGCAGCGCTTAAACGCCAGCGTTTAGCTGGTCATCATTGGAGAGGAATTTGAGATGGCAATGTTAAAACCATATATGACAGAATTGCTCGCGAAAGGAAAACGCGAGGATGGAAGAAAACCTTTCGATTACAGGGATATAAAAATAGAAACTGGTATTATAGCGCGGGCTAACGGTTCGGCAAGAGTTCTAATAGGAAAGACAGAAGTTCTTGTTGGAGTTAAATTAGACGTTGGCGTACCTTTTCCAGATTCACCCGAAAGCGGAGTTTTAATGGTAAATGCAGAATTACTTCCATTAGCAAGTCCAAGTTTTGAATTTGGTCCGCCAAGTAAAGATTCTATTGAACTCTCAAGAGTAATTGACAGAGGCATTCGTGAATGTCACGCTATAGATTTAGATAAACTTTGCATTAAACCAAAAGAAAAAGTTTGGATGGTTTTTATAGATATTTATCCGATAAATGATGATGGTAATTTACTTGATGCAGGAGCCCTTGGTGCAATAGCTGCTCTCAAAACAACATTGCTGCCAAAATACGACGAAGATGAAGAAAAAGTTTTGCATAAAGAACTAACAAAAACAAAACTTCCGGTTCAAAAAATACCAGTACTTACAACTTTTGGAAAATTAAGCGGCAATCTTTTTGTTGATGCAACAATGCGTGAAGAAAAAGAAGTTGATGCGAGGCTATCGATAGCAACAATTGAAGATGGAACAGCATCTGCTATGCAAAAAGGCGGTTCTGGACCATTAACAGCCGAAGAAGTAATTGAACTTACGGAAAAAGCTGTCGAATTAGGTAAAAAACTACGGAAGCTTATTCCTTCAAAGTAAGCCTTTTAAACCAAGGATAAAGTTAAGAATATGGAAAAATTTACTAAATATGAGATTGCTCGAATTATAGGTGCAAGAGCTTTGCAAATTTCTATGGGCGCACCACTTTTGATAAAAAGACCTAAGGACATATATAATACAGTAACAATCGCGAAAGAAGAATTGAGAGCAGGGGTATTGCCTATAAATATCAAAAGACCGCAGCCAGTTAAAATCGAGGAAGACTGATGGAACAAATGCAGACAGATATAAAACAAACCTTAGTACCATTAGACCAATTAATTTCTTCGGGCATACATATAGGAACAAAATTCAGAACAAAACATATGGCTAAATATATTTACAAAATAAGTCCAAATGGCTTATGTGTTCTCGATATAGAAAAGATAAATGATGGATTAAAAGCTGCTGCTGAAAAATTGGCAAAATACGATACTCAGAATATTGTTGTAATTTCAAGACGAGAAAATGGCTGGGCACCTGTTAAAGCCTTTGCAAAAGCGACAGGAGTAAAGCACGTTTTCGCTGGACGATATCCTGCTGGTACAATAACAAATCCAAATTTAGATACATTCTTTGAACCAAAAATTATGTTAGTCGTAGATCCATTTCCAGATAAAAATGCTGTCAAAGATGGATTAAATATAGGTATTCCAATAATCGGACTTTGTGATTCTAATAACACTACTGAAAATATTGACATAGTAGTTCCATGCAACAATAAAGGTGCAAAATCTCTCGGACTTATTTTCTGGATATTCGCAAATGAATATCTAAAAGCGAAAGGTATTTTGAAAGAAGGCGAGAATTTACAAATATCAGTTGATGATTTTACTGGCGCTTAGATCTTTTTCTTAAATATTTTCTTTGCTTAGCTGCATAACGTCTTAACATTTTGTTGTGCGTTGTTCTAAATCTTAAAGCTATAAGTCTAATTACTCTTTGCCCTAATTTTATACCACGTAATGTTCTTAGAAATTTAATCTCTTTAATTATCTGACTTTCGCGCAGGCCGGCAATCGTATGAAAGACTTCCTGTACATCTGCTCCGCCTATAAATTGGGCAAATCCAAGATATGTTCTTGTCAATAAGTAAAACGGAAATACTGCTAATATATCAAGCCAGTAATATTTGAAAAACTTTTTCAAATTATGGGTATGGCGCCATTTGAATCCTAAATCAACCACAAATAAAGAAATAATAAAGTAATCAGCTATGGTCGCATAAGGTTCATAATCTTCCAAATTAAGAAAAAATTGTCCTATTATTAAAAAAGCTAAAAGTAATGTAGCTGGAAATATCAATACATCTATAATATCCTCTGCTTTTTCCAAAAACTTGTTCAATTTTTTATTTTTTAGTTTCGTCATATAGCTATTATAGACTACAATTCTGGGTTTTTATATGTTAAGCTACTAAAAAACAAAGTTTAAAACTAAATCGTACAATAAAAACAGATGCTCTTAAGTCTATCTAGAGATACTAGATTATACGTAGCAAATCAGGAACGAGTAACTCAAAAATTTATTCTTAGTTATATGCATAAAAAAGGAGCAGCGTATTTTTCTGAACTTCATTTAGCATTATATTACGCTTCTGCTACTTTCAGATACAGCAATTTTAGTGAATTTGGATTTGAAGATTATTTTGATGATGATTTGGAAGATAACAATAGTTATCCCACGAATGAGCTTATACGTTCAATGTTAGGTCGGTTAGAAGAAACAGGTTTAATAGAAATATTATCTGAGAGTGAAAAAATTATAAATTTAACAAAAAAAGGTAAAAGACTTATAAGAGATGGATTATTAGATAAATCTGCTTTACAAGATGCTATAAATGAAGCATTAAGTCCGCACCCAATTGATTCCATTCCGCTCTAACATATCTATTATCTTTTTTCTTTGAGAGCTGTTCATACCTTTCCAGTCTAAAACGGCCTGCTCGGGCTTTGGAATAGTTTTGCTAATCATTTCTAATATCATTTTATCATCTAAACTATCGAGTTTATGTTTTGGACATATATGTCCAAATGCATAGTTTTGTGTTTCAATCATTTTTTGAAATTTTGGCGAGTAATGATTACCTCCTAAACCAATTGCGCTAATACCTTTCGCTCTGGCAGTTTTTGCAATTAAATCATAAACTACATCTGCCAAAACATCTGCAGCGAGTTTGTCATTCCAAGCGTTTTTATTTGAACCTATTTCAACAAAAATTATTGGATGATTAAAAGTAGGACTGTGGTGTGTAGCTTCAATTGTAATTTGATATTCCATACATCCGCGTCTTTTTGCGTGCTTATGTATGTCTATTAAACCAGTACGAAGATACAATGCCGGAGCGATTGAAAGTTCTTTTTTATTTCCTCCTAAATCATTCGTATCAAAATTTCCAGTTGGATGGATACTAAATGAATCTACATTTGCTTTTGATGCGTGGCTTGATAATACTATTATTATTTCGGGCTTAAGCCCGTCAAACTTTTTCTTATATTTGTCCAAATCCAAAACATTTGCATCTAATTCTAGTATAGTAGCGGACTCTGGTAGCTCAGCATAATTACTTTTCAAAGCTTTTCCAATATTAACGCTTGCTGTATTTTTATTGCAAATAACAATTAATTTCATTGATTAAAATTTTCTGAAACAACTTCCAAAGCAGAATGGTCTTTTATTCCGTACATTTCAGTACTATAACGAATAGTTATTCCTTCAACTTCATTTGTATTTACTCCAAAATCACCAAGAATTATATCCTTTACACCAAAAGCAGATGCAACCAACCGCGCCCGTTCTATGTAATCTTTAATTAATGGATGATAGCTTGGCAAAGTATCTGTGGCTGGATAAACACTAACTAAAATATAATCTAAATCTCCCACTTCGTAATAATCTCTATTCTTTACAAATTTCTCGTGCGTAAATCCCGCACCAATTCTTCCACCATAGTATGGCTTAATAGATTCTATAGTTATATTTTCTATAGCTCTATTTATTTCAGAAGTTTTATACGCACCAAAATTAAATTCGCTGTCTATTTGCTCATAAAGTGTAAATTGATAAAACTGGTATTCATCTGCAAATTTTGCTAGTTCAGTAAATAATTTCTTGCTCTTTGAAATATGATTATCATAATCGGACAAAGGCGCTAATCTCGTTCCCGGAACACTAATAGTTCTAAGTTCTGTGTGTAAGCCATTCTTATGAGCCTCATTAACTATATCGATAGCGTATGTTTTCCAGTCGAAATATAACTCATTTGGAATTTCCGGAGTCTGATTTGCACCTAGTTCTAAATGTAATGTTATAACTATTAAATTTGCACTTGCATTCTTAGCGACTGCTATATCTTTTTTGTAATCTGGGCGTTCATAAGGGTCTATTATAAAACCTTTAATGTAATCTGGTTTATCTTTAGGCGCAGGATAAAATTCTTGTTCCACTTGTATTTCTTGCTGTGGAAATTTAATTTCAAATTCCCTTTCGGGCTGCGATATATCTGTTGTTGCAGGTGCTCTTACCAAATGTTGGGCAACTACAGCTACGATTACTATGAGTAATATCACATACAAAATCGTTGCCATTAAATTTTCAAATTTCATTTTATGAACCTCATATGATTAAAATGATTAGCAAATCTGTATTTTATAATTAGATTTTGCTTTATCATTTTGTGAACCTCATATGATTAAAATGATCAGCAAATCTGTATTTTCTAATTAGATTTTGCTTTATCATCTTATGAACCTCATATGATTAAAATGATCAGCAAATCTGTATTTTCTAATTAGATTTTGCTTTATCATTTTACCTTTAAGTGATGTATCCTATGAATATTATAGTTATGTTTTGGATTAATTTTCTTTGTTTTACCAAAGTTAACTAAATAATAAATACCAAAACCAGCCAGGGTAATAACTATTCCTCCTAATATAATATAATATTCAAACTGCAATATCATAAATATACTTGCTGCAGCGCCCAAAGCTGCCAAAACTGGAAAATTCCCCACATTTATAGGCGATTTAAAACCACGTTTTATTTTTTTATCTTTATATCTTAGCGCTATTAAACTTAGATTTACAATTGCAAAAGTACCAAATAAAGCAAAATCTGTCAAAGATGCTACTTTAACTATATCTCCTAGTAAAATAAATCCAACTGACAGCAATCCGACAATTGTAACTGCCATCCAAGGAGTTTTTGTAGCTTTGTGAACTTGCTTGCAAATAGCTGGCAGAGCACCATCGCTCGCCATACCATAAATCATTCTCGAAGTCGATATAAGAGTAAATAATCAGCTAAAGGTGCATTACTCATAGCCAATCTTTCCCAGCCCAATACGCTAACTGCAGATATAGCTACCAAGATATAAATTATTGTTGTTATTATAATTGATAATATTAGCGCTTTAGGAATTACTTTTTTAGGGTTTTTTGTTTCTTCGCTAAGTCTAACTACGCCTTCAAATCCTAAAAATGCAAAGAAAATTAATGCTGCCCCTGAAATTAAACCCCGAAAACCTGTTGGCGGTAATTCCAAAATATTTACATCGCCAAAAAAAGTAAAACCAAGTGCTATAATTATAAGAAGTCCAACTAATTCTATAATTGTAGCAATAATACCGAACCAAGTTGCTTCTTTTATTCCCCAAAAATTAATAATTGTTAAAATTAATATTGATGCAATTGCTGTTAAAATTATAGGTGTGTTAAATAACGCATTGAAATATCCTGCAAAACCCAAAGCTACGGTTGCCGAAGCTATAATTCCACCGATAACTATTAGCCAGCCAACTAAGAAAGCTATGTGATTATTGAATGCCTTTTGAGCATAATAATGTTCTCCACTTGCTTTTTGAAACATTGAACTTAATTCAGCATAACTTAATCCTGTAAAGGTTGCGATAAATGCGCCAATTGCAAAAGCGGCCCAAAGTGAATTGCCTGCCAAGCCTGCGGCCTTTCCTATCAAAACATAAACACCTGCGCCTAATACAACACCTACGCCATAAAGTGTAGTTTCAAATAGACCTAAGCTTCTCTTTAATTTAGTAGCCATTAAGATATAAAGAGACGAATTTGCGTATTTATAATTTTCTAGCTAATTCTACCATTTCAGAGAAATTTACAAATTTATTCCAGATTTTTTTTACCATTTCGTGAGGTATGTGAAAATATCTTATGTCTTCTTTTCTACCACGTACAGCTGATGGCAGCCCCTTATTATTGAGTCTCGAATCTATATTAATATTCCAAATAGTTACAAATTTTTTGAATGCTTCTTCTGACATTTTGTCAATCTGAGTCGGCTTATAGTTATATCTCGGATCAAGCATATCGCGTAAATGTCCGAGCTCGTGATAGATTATATTTTCAACTGCTCTTTTGCTGGATTTTTCAATAAAATGTAAATTTAGTGTCAATTCAACTTCTTTAGTTCTAGGATATCTAAATAAATTAGAATAACCTTCTACTCTGCCGTGTCTAAACTTAACTGTAAACTGCGATATCTTATCGGTATTAATTTTAAGACGCATAATAGCTAGTAAAACTATATTCTCAGTTTTGGTTATTATGCGCGGTATTGTCCGTCTAGACATATACCTTTCAAAACTCTCCTCGGAATAATGTATGTTAAACTTCATATGAACTCACCCTATATCTCGAATTTTTAATATTATAATTAACGTTATTAAATACTAAATAAGCTTCTTTGCATCCATCATCATCGTAATTCGCGTGTACTACTGAATAATCTACTTGTCGTCCATCTACAGATACATCTAAATTGCTGCACGATTTTAATCCGCTGTTAAAAACTAAATGTTCTACTATTATTTCTTCATCAGCAGGAACATTAATGAAAACTTCATCAGCTACACTTCTTGTTGAGACCGCAAAACCAGTTGGAGTTGTTATAGCTATAGTTCCTATAAGAATTACTACGGCGACAATAATGGCTATAATTATTAATGGCTGGACATAATCAAACCTTTTTATTTCTTCTTTAATATTTTCAAGTTCTTCTTTAAAATCATTTATTTTAATTTCTCTTTGTTTTATCCACTCTCTAACCGATTTGTCACCTACGTGCTGAGTAATATAATCTTTATATTTAGATGGATTTCGGAATTTCAGTTCGTAAAAATTCTTGCGCCATTCTTCGTAATTGGTGATATACTCTTCCAATTCCTCCTTTCTGTTATTATAGTCCTTAAGATTGCGCATAGCCACCAATTTTTAGGCTTATAGTATTTATATAATTAGTTACATTTTTAAAACTGAGATTTTCCATTAATTTATGGAACATACGCTCGTTTTGATAAAACCTGATGGTGTAGAAAAAAAGCTTACTGGAGAAATAATTTCTAGATTTGAGAAAGCGGGTTTAGACTTAGTCGATATTAAAACTATTAATCCGACAGAAGAATTACTTGAGAGACATTATGTTCTTACTGATGATTGGGTTAAAAATTTGGCTTCCAAAACAAGAGAAGCAATGGCTTCTAAAGGCATCAAAATGACGGAGACAGATTTGGAAATTGCTAAAAGAGTTCAATCTTGGTTAAAACAAAGTTTAAGTTCTGGAAAAGTTGTTGCAATGGTTTTGAGGGGTAATCACGCAGTTTCAGTTGTAAGAAAATTAGTCGGAGCAACAGAACCAAAATCCTCTGGTCCTGGCACCATTCGTGGAGATTTTTCAACTGACTCTTATGATCTTGCCGATAAAGAACAGCGCTCTGTTAAGAATATTATTCACGCTTCCGGAACAGTTGACGAAGCAAAGCACGAAATAAATATCTGGTTTAGCTGAAATTCTAAAACAATAAGAGCGAGGTTTTAAAAAACCAGACTTTAGAGTTCTACTATGCTACGCCAACCAATTATAACGGTTTTAGGTCACGTAGACCACGGCAAGACTTCGGTACTTGATTACATTAGAGGCACTACCGTTGCTGATAAAGAAGCTGGCAGAATAACACAGCACATTGGCGCTACTGAAGTTCCCCTCAGCACACTTCAAAAAATCTGTGGTGATTTATTAGAGAAATTCAAACTCAAATTTACTATTCCTGGACTTTTATTTATAGATACTCCGGGTCACGAAGCGTTTACTAATCTAAGAAAGAGAGGCGGAAGTGTAGCTGATTTAGCAATAGTTGTAATTGATATTACTCAAGGCGTACAGCCCCAAACTAAAGAAGCTATAGATATTTTGAAAACGTTCAAAGTGCCATTCGTAGTTGCAGCGAATAAAATTGATTTAGTACGAAACTGGAAAATGCATGATAAAGTATTTATTAAAAATTATGAAATGCAAACTCAGGATGTCAAAGATTATTTTGACAAATTATTTTATAACTTAATGGGGCAGATGTCTGAACAGGGTTTTAATTCTCATTTATATAATAAAGTTGATGACTACAGAAAAACTATTTCTATTGTTCCTGTATCTGCTAAAACAGGTGAGGGGCTGCCAGAACTTCTTGCACTGTTAACTGGTTTAAGTCAAAAATTTTTGGAAGAAAACTTAAGAACGGAACTAACTGGAGTTGCAAAAGGCTCTATTTTAGAAATAAAAGAAGTTCAAGGGCTGGGCGTAACGGCCGATGCTATAATATATGACGGAACGCTTAAGGTAAACGATACATTAGTTCTAGGCGGAAAACGCGAAATCATTCGTACAAAAATTAAAGCGCTGTTAAAACCCGCACCATTAGCTGAAATAAGAGTAGCTTCCAGAGACAAATGGACGCATTTACAGGAAGTCAGTGCTGCTACGGGTGTAAGAATAGTTGCGCACGATTTGGACAAATCAGTAGCGGGTTCGCCGCTGCAAAGCGCGAGAACCGACGAAGAAGAAGAGCTTGCTGTCAATTTTATTACTGCTGAATTAGAGAGCAGCCACATTGAAACGCAGAATTCCGGTGCTATTTTGAAAACAGATACTCTTGGCAGTCTTGAAGCTATCGCAGAAATTTTAAGGAAGAAACAATTTCCTATTTTGAAAGCTGAAATTGGTGATATAAATAAAAAAGATATTATGGAAGCTATTGCATCCCGTGAGCGCGATGAAATACACACCGCAATTTTAGCATTCAACGTTAAATTAGATTCAGATGCTGCAGAATTAGCTGATAAAGAAAAAATAATTGTTATTTCCAAAAATGTAATTTATCATTTGATTGATGATTATGAAGAATTAGTAATGAGTAAAAAACAGGCGAAGCATTTGAAAACAGTTGAGAGTCTTAACTGGCCGGCTAAATTTAGGATTTTGCCAAATCATACTTTCAGGATTTCCAAGCCGGCGATAGTCGGAATAGTTATGCTTACTGGCAAATTAAAAACTGGCGGAAAACTTATGGATTCGGAAGGCCACGAATTCGGAGAAATAAAATCCATTGAGCTTGAAGGTGCAAAAGTAAAAGAACTAAAAACCGGACAGGAGGCAGCTGTAGCAATTTCTAATGTTATAGTGGGAAGACAAATACACGAGAAAGAAGTGCTATTCAGTGCTATGAGTGAATCAAACTTTAGGGCGATTAAAGATAAAAAAGAATTACTAAGTACAGACGAAATCAAATTGATGAAAGAAATTGCAGAAATAAAACGTAAAACTCACAAAACTTGGGGACTATAGAAATTAATAAAAGCATATCTAAACTTAAAATCTTATGCCTGAAAATAAAAGTCCTACAAACATACCACTAAATATGTCTTATCAGATATTGTCTTTTAAAACTAAATTAGGTATAACTAGTAGCATATTTTTTATAATATTAGCGCTATTAGGCGTAACAGGAACTATATTGAATTGGAGCGGAATAATCTCTATAATATTATTTATCACCATAGCATTAATTTATTGGGTAATTATAGATCATACAATAGCCTCAGATAAAAAGACTGAAGCTCGTGAGCAAAAACTTGAAGAAATACGTAAAGACGTAAAATATATAATAGCTAAAATGAAAGGTAATAGTAATGGCCGCAAAGAACTATAATATGTTATTGCAAACACTAGGACTAATAATAGTAATTATTTTATTATTTCTTGTATTATGGCGTTATGGTTTAATTAAGCTGTAGCAATAACTTCTTTCTTCTCTTCTTTAGGTTTTATACCAAAATGCTCCATCAAATCTATACTGCCCCATTTTATTATTTTGCAGTTGACTTGAGTTGTTCTTTCGCTAATTGTATTGCCAGCTACACCTTTCTTTTGTCTTACACTTCTAAAGCCCCTTTTAGCTTTATGTCCAAAACCATTTGATAAAAGAAGCTTTACTCTTCCAGCAGCCTCAACTTGTTTTGCCATTGGGAAACCTGAGTGGTCAGAACCGCCAGTTATTTCAAATTCAAATCCAGTTAATCCTACAACTTCTCCTCTGAATTTGTCACCAATTTTTTTGTTGTATAATTGATCTTTGTCAGCACCTTCAAGTTCTTTCTTGAAAGTTCTTTTTAGTTTTGAATCTGCAATTACTATTCGTATATTTTTTGTTTTAACCATTTTATGAACCTCTGTGAATAAAGTGGTCGGCTAAAATTGCATCTTTTATCGTTAATTTTAGTCTTACCATTTTATGAACCTCTGTGAATAAAGTGGTTAGCAAGATTTACTAGTTCTATCATCGAATTTTGCTTTACCATTTTATTTATCTACTTGCTTGAGCTTGTCTCTGAAGCTCAACTCCTTTTGCTACTGTATTAGATTTCGCATCACCTTCAGATGCTGCGATTATTTCTTCTGCAAGTGCATCCCAAATTCTTTTTTTATTTTTTCTTGACTTTTGGAAAGCGCCTTGTGTCATCCATCTCAAAGCTAAATCAATTCTTCTTTGCGGCGACAAATCTGCAGATTTGTGATATCGTACTCCACCATATTCGATCGAAGCAATACCTTCAGTTGGCGAGCCTTTTTCAAGTGCTCTCACAAAAACTTCTAATGGATTTTTTTGAGTTTTCTTTTCAATTATTTCAAAAGTTTTTTTGACAATTTTGTATTGTGTATTAATTTGTCCTGTCTGTATACCAGATGTCCAGTAGTGTTTCTTTCCCTTATGTCCAGTAATCATTAATTTTCCTATCAATCTTTCGACAATAGATTTCTTAGATTTCCAGAATTGCTTTTTTATATTTCGGCCGGCAGAATAAGGAACTTGCATAAATGACAAATTAATATATGGTTTCAAACCAATATCTAAAACTCCGACATTAGTATCCCACAATCCGAACAATTTTAAATTATTATCCATTTTAACGTCCAATTATCTTCTCTACCTTTCCTTTTACAAGTGATCTAAGAACTTGTTTATTTACTTTTATTACTTCCCATTTAACTCCAGCAAGATCTCCTTTTGGGCCTCCTTGCTTTCCGCCAATTCCTTGAACAATAACTTCATCGTGTTCATTGATGAATGTGATGGCTTTATCTCTTGGGGCAAAAGCAGTTACCTGCTTTCCATTTTTAGTAAGTTGAACTCTAACGCACTTTCTCATGCCAGAATTTGGCTGCTTAGCTTCTACCTGTCTTTTTGAAAGAACTATGCCTTTAGCTTGCGGCGCACCTTCTAATGGATCTACTTTTTCCTTTAGTTTTAGAATTCTCTTTACAAAATATTTATTATTCCATCTAAATTTAGAACGTCGCTTTTTTAGCTTCTTTCCAGCAAACATACCTCTACTCTTCTTGCTCATTTGTATT
>JAGVWH010000013.1 GCA_018304365.1 Nanobdellati archaeon | reverse complement strand
AACAAAGCGATTACATTTTAAATGTATCTTCCGATCGCTGACGAATGTATTTAGTTACAGGCTGTGCTGGATTTATAGGTTCGCATTTAACTGAAAAACTTCTTGAGCAAGGGCATTACGTAATTGGTGTAGATAGTTTTACCGAATACTATCATAAAAATATAAAAGAAAATAATATGAAAAATTTTATTGCTCATAAAAATTTTACATTTATTAGAAAGCCGATAGAGGATATAACTAGTACTGATTTAGTTTTTACCAATTTGAAACATGTAGATGCTATTTTTCATCTTGCTGCGCAGGCAGGAGTAAGAGCGAGCTGGGGAGATAATTTTAGGCAATATACTATTCATACTTTTGAGGCTGCACAAAAGATGCTGGAAGTCGCTAGAACATTAAAAGTAAATAAGTTTGTTTTTGCAAGTTCGAGTTCAGTTTATGGCGATATCGGAACGTATCCAACTAAAGAACACGCGGGAGAACTTTGGCCAATTTCGCCTTATGGCGTTACAAAACTTGCTAGTGAAAAATTATGCAATCTTTATCATAAAGCATACAATTTACCTATTATTAATCTACGTTACTTTACAGTTTACGGTCCGAGACAGCGTCCGGATATGGGCTTTATGAAATTCTTAGATGCAATTCAGAATAACAGAACAATAAAAATACATGGAGATGGAAGCGCTACGAGAGATTTCACTTATGTTTCTGATGCAGTTGATGCAACAATTGCGGCTGCAACGTGTAAGTCTAATTATACAATTGCAAATATCGCCGGCGGTTCAAGAGTAAATCTAAATGAAGTAATGGATGTTCTTAGGCACGTTACTGGTAAAGAAGTTAGAATTGAAAATATACCAGAGCAGCTTGGTGATGTAAAGCACACATATGCAGATATAGAAACTGCAAAATCTCTTTTGAATTATAATCCAAAAGTAAAATTGGAAGATGGTCTGACTAACCAATATAAATGGTACAAAGATGAATTCTCAAAATTACAATAATTAAACTATATCTTCTTCTGCAACTACAACAAAATCACCTGTCGCAATAACAGAGCTGAATGGCACCATATGCATACCATCTTTTGTTTTTTCCAAATCCATACTTGATGCATGAGGTGTTGTTTGCTTCATAACCAGATACAAAAGTTCGCCTGTTCTTGTTTCGAATATTAAATCTCCGACCAAACCAAACTTTTGACCAGATTTACTTACTATAGTCTTGCCAACAAGTTGTCTTGAATAGCGTCTTTCATCTGCCATAATTATCTACTCCGCTGAAGCTTTATTTATACTTTTCTATGAACGACCATATTAATCTTCATTGAGTATCTTGGTGAAGGCGTCCTTATTATCTTCTGCATAAAGCATAAGATCAACTGCTTTTTGAACGAAATCGTCCAAACTAGCGAATCTACCTAATTTGACAAATTTGTCTATGCGCTCTTGCCTATCTTTCGAAATTTCAATGCTTGCCATGTAATATTTTAATTAATATGTGCTCTTTACCTTTCCAAACAAGCGCATATTTTAACACTTGAGCTATATTTTCAACAGGAGTTAATTTAATTTTTGCGTTTTTTGGTAAAATTATATCATCTAAATTTGCTTTCGGAACTATTACTTCTTCTAATCCCGCTTCTATTGCTGCTTCGACCTTTTGAGTTATGCCGCCGACTGGCAAAACTTCTCCTCTAATAGATAATGAACCTGTTAAAGCTATATTTTGTTTTACTGGAATTCTATTTAACGCAGATATTATGGCTGTTGCAACCGCGATCGATGCTGAATCTCCCTCTACGCCTTCAAAAGTTTGTAGGAATTGAACATATACATCATATTTTTTTAAATCTGCATTGAATGTATGTTTTATTATAGCGCTAACATTTGTTATAGCTTCTTTTGCAATTTGTCCCAGTTTTCCGGTTGCCTGAATTTTCTTTCTTTCGTCTCCTACGGGTGTAACTTCTGCTTCTATTGGTAAAACGACTCCCGAAAATACATTGCCCGAACCTATAACTGCCAGACCATTTACTCTTCCGATTTCTTTTCCTGAAATTCGTATTACTTCGTAAGCTTTCTTGTGTTCTATATATCGGTCAGCAACTTGCTGCTCAAGGGTTCTAACAATAGTTTTAGCTCGTAAGATATGCTTGGCATCAACAATAGGAGTGCGCTCTTCTAATGCAAGATCGCCTGCTGCTCTTACCAAACCTCCCAGATCGCGCAAGGCCAATGTCAAATGCCCTTTTCTATTTGCTCTTCTTCTAGCTTCGAATATTATTTCATCAACAGCTGACTTTGTAAAATGCGGGATTCTGCCATCTTTTACAACTTCTTGTGCAATAAAACGTGCAATTTTAAGCCTGTTATCTGGTGTATCTTCCATCGTATCTCTCATATAAACTTCGTAACCATATCCTCTAATTCTAGAGCGTAATGCTGGATGCATATTTTGAACGTTAGTTAAATTTCCTGCTGCTGCTAAAACAAAATCGCACGGCACTGGTTGGGTTCTAACCATCGCGCCCGCGGATCTTTCAGATTGTCCTGTAATTGGGTAGCGTTTTTCTTGCATTGCTGTCAGAAGTTCTTGCTGGCTGCGTGGCGTTAAAGTTGCAATTTCGTCTATGAATAAAACACCTCCATTCGCTTTATGTATAGCGCCAGCTAAAACCCGGAGATGTGCTGGAGTTCCCAAACCGCCGGACTGCAGTGGATCGTGAAGTACATCACCAAGCAATGCTCCGGCGTGCGCACCAGTTGCATCGTAAAAAGGTGCTTTCTGTATCTTGCTATGATCGACAATTAATTTAGGTTCTATTACTTTTGTTTTTCTCATATTTAATCCAAAAGAAATCGCGACTGCGCCAACGAAAATTACTCCTGCTATCAAAGAAGCTGCAGCCATAACTTCGCCATAAATTTTTAGCACCCACCACGGAATTATCATCGCTATTATTGCTAATCCTAAAAATAGAAATTGGTGATTTTTATTTGCTGATAAAATTTGCAGCTTGGCGGTCTCAACTATCGATAGTCCTTCGCCAGAATGCACAGCAGATACAATTGGTTGCGAATCATCAAGTTCATTAGGGTATGTTAAAATATCATTAAGATTTGTCTTTGGTAAAAGTTCTGCTAATCCTTGTCCTAGAAGTGATTTTCCTGTGCCGGGTGCACCTACGAGCACGACATGGCGGCGCTGTATTGCTGCTTTTTTAATTATTTCAACTGCGCCATCTTGACCGATAATTTGATCGCAGATATTTTTAGGTACGGGTATATCTGCGGTCGTTGAAAAAGCAATTTTTGGCATAAATTAAAACATCCTCGCTATGTTTTTAAGCTTTGATTAGTGCAAATAAAAGATAGAGTATATATTTAATTCACGATGTTAAAATAAATTACTCATTATAAGTAAGAGTTACTTTCATATAATCAATTAGTCCGCAGTTAACTGCATTGGCATCGCCAGCTGAAATTGGTTTGCCAACTACTTTCCTAATAGCTATACCTGGTTCACTAAAAGGAAATGTTTTCGTAGCAGTTTTGTGCGTGTCAACTGCGCCTGTATATAATGTATACGTTGAAATAAATCCAGAACTAGTATAAGGCTGGACGCTGATTCTTGCTTTACAAAATTCTCCGCCGGGCTTACCTTCAACATATACTTGGACAACGTTTTTGTATTCTTTGCCAAAATCTATTGTAATTTTATCAGAGAAAACCGCATTCGCTGTTTTTGTAACGGTTTTTGTAACGGGTGTCGTCGTGGTAGAACTTGTGGCTGCGCCTACACATTTGGCTTTTGTAAACGCGGTACCGGCTCCAGTAGTCGCGCCTTTTTGCGGAGCTGCTGCAGTGCCGCTCCACTTCCATCTTTCCATTTTAGCTTCATGGTAGCATGATTGAGCGCTTGCATAACCTTTAGCTTGACAATATTGGTCTGCCCAGGCTTTGCCATTCATCTGTGTTGAGCAATCGGTCCATCCTATAGAACCCCAGGCATCAATTGCAAAAGGCATAACTAAGTCAACAGTAGTTGTGGCTGCGCCTGTAAATGCAGGCGGACTGGATGTAAAAATAAATGCAGATATGATAATTATAAGTGCGATGAGTCCGACATTTGTTAAAGTCAGTTTGAACTTCTGTTTAGCCATTAATTTACCGAATTAGAATAGCCTATTGGAGATTTAAATATATTGCGTAGTATAGATATTTATTCCTCGGTATAACTTGGAGCGGCAGCTTTAGAAACTATCATTATATCGCCGATTGATTTTACAAGTTGGTGCGGAACAACTACACCTTTAGCACCCGCTAAAGCCTTTGATAAGAAACTGTCGCGTGTAGCTCTGATTCTCCAGCTTTCAATTCTGTTTTTTGTGAGAATTGCTTCTTCAACATCACCAAAATACAAGCCGTCATCACTATAGACTTTAATTCCCGCTGTTTCTGAAACTTTTTTCATTTGCAACATTTAATCACCATACTTGATTAGGACAAGGGAATGCTTTATAGATATAAAGATTTCGTTTTTCTAGACTATGAGTATCAAAATTACAGGTACTAGCCATATAAAACCCATTTCAGAGAAAAATACCTTTGATTTTATAGCTTTAGAGCTGGATCGGTATAGATTTCACGCCTTAACTAACCGCACAAAATCCAAATTTAACTGGGCAGATGCATCTAAAATAGGTTTTGGCGGTTACTTATTTGCTTATTTCGGAGGATTAATGCAAAATTATTTGGCTAAAAAGCTCGGTGTAGCGCCCGGAGAAGATATGTTATCTGCTATAAAACTAGCGAATAAAACAAATGCCAGACTAGTTTTAATCGATCGACCAATACAAATAACGTTACAGAGATTTTCCAAAAATATAAGTGTCTTAGAGAAATTAAAATTTGTTTGTTTCTTAATTATATCTATGTTATTTGTTAGGGAAAAGATTAGCTTAAATGAAATCCCAACGGCGAATGCCGTAAATAAATTACTAAAAGAATTGCAGCAAAAGTTTCCTGGCATTTATCGCGTATTAGTAAAAGAACGCGATGAATATATGGCTCACAAATTAATAATTTTGCAGCAACAATTTCCAGAAGCTAAAATATTAGTTATAGTTGGTGCAGGACATCTTACCGGACTAAAAACTTTGCTCGAAACACATTTATAATATGATTTGCAGAATTAAATAGGCTGCTAACATATGATGGATAAACAACATATTGCAAATACAATTATAGTAGTAGTATTATTAGCATTTGCGTTCTCGTACAGATTTGAAGGCGCATTTACTTTGAGCAATTGGTTAGCTACATTCTTCGTAACATTTGTGTTGGTTGCGTTTTCTGTATCAATGCATAATTTTGCTCAGGGCAAAATCGCTAATCATTATCTTGCAGACATACATACACAAGTTTTCGCTGCCGGCTCATTAACTACTTTGATTACTATGTTCTTAAGTTCTGGGACTATCATTTATGCTTCACCTTGGACATTAAAATTAAAATCACTATTTTCAACAACTCTTGGAAAAAGATTGGCGCCGGGACCAAGTGAATTTGCTAAAATAGCTCTTGCTGGAACTCTAACATCTTTATTTATAGCGATTGGCGCACAACTTCTTACGCCATTTTTAGGTCAAATTGCTGAAATATTAGTTAAAATCAATGTAGCAATTGCAATATCTAGTTTGATTCCATTTTTGACTCTTTTTCCACATACTATTCCATATGCTTCTGCTTTGGCCTCAAAGCCTAAAGCCGATGAGGCGCCGCATACGATTGGCGACCATTTATTTTTTGGTTCTAGACCATTATGGGCATTCTCAATTGCATTTGTAAGCGCTGCTGGAGTTGGTTTATTGCTGTATGATTCTCTTTATGTATTACTTGGTGCTTTATTCGCGGGCTTATTAGTATGGCTTGCTTGGCTTTACCACGTTGAGGGCTTCAAACCAAAACCTTGAAATCTCTTATTAAAGTAAAAGCTATATGCAATTTAACAAAGATAAGCTTGATTTACGTTTATATCAACAGACTATTCTTAATAGCGCTATTAATCAAAATACACTTGTTGTATTGCCAACAGGGTTGGGAAAAACGCACATTGCAATAGCGCTGTCTGCCGCGAGATTAAAGGAAAATTCTAAAATATTAGTTCTTGCACCTACTAAACCTCTCATATTACAACACATGCAAACTTTTTCTGAGTTTTTTGAACCGGCAGATAAACTTGCATTGCTGACTGGCGAAGTTAGTCCAAACGAACGTAAAATATTATGGAATGATTCTAAAATAATTTTTTCTACTCCGCAGACAATAAGAAATGACATTATTTATGGGCAAATAAAACTTACTGATGTTTCGCTAATAGTATTTGATGAGGCGCATCGCGCTATTGGAGATTATGCTTATGTATTTATTGCTGAAAATTATGCTAAAACCGCGCCTAATAGTAAAATTTTAGCGTTGACCGCTTCTCCCGGCTCTGAAGAATACAAAATAAATGATGTTTGTAAAAATTTATTCATTGACAAAATAGAATACAGAAGTAGAGATGACTCTGAAGTAAAGGATTACGTCAAAGAAATAGAAATACATTACAAAAGTGTTGAGCTTCCGGATGAAATAATAGCTATTAAATCGCGTTTGGAACGGGCTTTGCAATTTCGTATTGATAAATTACACCGATATGGTTTTCTAACTAATAAATCAGCTATTATAACGAAAAAAGCATTGCTGCATTTGCAACTAACATTACGAAATCAGTATAGAAAGAAAAACTTCGCGGTCGCTCGCGGAATTTCAGTATGCGCATCTGTAATAAAACTCAAACATATGCTTGGACTTGCTGAATCGGAAAGTCTGACCGCACTAAATGAGTATTTTGAAAATCTATTAGAGATTAGTAAAACTACAAAAACAAAAGCCGTAAAAGAACTAGTGGGCGACTTCAATGTTAACGCCGCTCATATTCTCACTCTAAATGCTTTGGAAAATAATATAGAACATCCAAAATTAAACCTGCTAAAAACTATTATAGAAGAGCAAATAAATCTTAAACCCACTTCCAAAATTTTAGTTTTTACTGAGTATAGAGCTAATATTCCAAAAATACTCGATACTTTGAGTCCTATAAAAATGGATGCGCATTATTTTATTGGACAGGGTAAGAAGCGGAAGAAGGTTTGGATATTCCGCAAGTTGATTTAATAATATTTTATACGCCTGTGCCGAGTGCGATAAAAAATATACAACGGCGCGGAAGAACTGGACGCCAGGAAAGCGGTAAAACTATCATATTAGTTGCTAAAGACACTGCTGATCAAAGATATGTCTACATATCGCAGCGCAAAGAGAAAAAAATGAAAAGTATTATTGAAAATATGTCTGATACAAAACCAACTTCGCCGGAAATTAATCTTAATCAATACGTTACTAATGATTCTTCTTTACTCGTGTTTGCCGACAGCAGAGAACATGGCTCTGTAATAGACCGCTTATTCAAAAATGG
Source organism: Nanobdellati archaeon (assembly GCA_018304365.1). Classification (GTDB taxonomy): domain Archaea; phylum Nanobdellota; class Nanobdellia; order UBA10117; family UBA10117; genus JAGVWH01. The sequence goes on along the minus strand of JAGVWH010000013.1, from coordinate 1,254 downwards.
AATCAATGTAAAAGTTGGGCAGCTTAAAGCAGGGGATTTTATTATTTCTGAAGACGTTGGAGTTGAAAGGAAAACTACAGATGATTTTGTTAATTCGCTTGTTGATAAAAGATTATTTGAGCAGGCACAGAAACTAAAACAAAATTTCGTTAGACCGCTCTATATTATTGAAGGGAATTTTGAAAATCTTTTTTCTGTTAGAAATGTTGACAGCAAAGCAATTCTTGGCGCGCTGACCTCATTAATATTAGACTGGCAAGTGCCTTTATTATTTTCTAGAAATCCGGAAGAAACGGCAGATATTATTACAAATCTTGCCAAACGCGAGCAAATAGATAATAAAAAATTAGTTTCTGTAAGATCCGGACAGAAACCTAAAATACTTACAGAGCAGCAGCAATATTTTATCGAAGGTCTGCCAAATATAGGTCCTACGGCTGCTAGAAATCTGCTAAAACATTTCACAACGCCAAAGAACATACTCAATGCGAGCATAGAAGAGTTAAAAGAAGTAGATGGTATCGGTAAAATACTTGCAGAGCAGATTCGTAAGCTGCTTGATGAAGAATATAAAGACTAATTAATTACTCACTATACGCAAGATTGCAAGATAAATACATAATTTATTTAAAATACAGCATATTTGTTTCCCAAGTTTTTAAATTTACAATTGGCACAGCTCCTGGCGTAGGAGTATGACCAACTCTTGTCTGAAATGTTGTAGTGTCCTGCCAGCAACTTCCAGATACAGCTACCACCCCTTTGTATTGTCCTATTTTCGCCTTGTGGATATGTCCAGAGCATACAATATCTGGCACGTGCCTAATTAATAACGGATCAATTGGATTTGGCATAACTGGATTTGCGCCGTACGTTGGGGAAAGATGCCGGCGCTTAAGTAAAAATTCCCATATTTTATCTGCGACATCATATCCTCCTGCTTTTCTTAGAGATTCAACAGTATCAACAAAATAATCAAAACTATATCCGTGATAAATCATAACATCAACACCGGGAAAGTTATCGTGCTTATGTAAATTAACTATACTAGGATTTGAGGTTACTATTATGTTTGGCAGATCATAAATTTTTTCGGCGTACTCTTTGTAAAGCGCTGGCTGAGGTTCTGCAAGCCTCAATGCATCGTGATTTCCAGGTATTATAATTATTTGTTTGTCATTTGGAATTTGGCTTAAAAACTGATAAGCCTCGTCATATTGGTTATAAATATCTGTTATCCGCAGTTCTTTATTC
>JAGVWH010000012.1 GCA_018304365.1 Nanobdellati archaeon | reverse complement strand
CCGATACCATACTTTCCTAACCAAGATAGATAGAACTCTCCTGCTGGTGTTTGAATAAATCGTTCTTTCCGTGCGCCTTTGTTTGCTATTTGTACTGCCCCATCCAAAGCTTCAACGAAGATGCATACAATTTTTTTAGTATGATACTTTACTTTTTCGTTGTATTTTGTGGTAAAAGCTAGCATATCAATTTTTATAATTAGAAAAGCATAAAAAGTATATGGCTAAGAAGTTAGCGATTTGTCTTGATTTGGACGGCACTTTAGTTTCCAGCGGACTGGCTCACATAAAAGCTCTCCAGGAAGCATTTACGAAAAATGGCTATCCGAAAAAATCTGACAAAGAGATTGCAGCTAAATTTGGTATACCAACTGTACAAGTAGTAAATGATTTTTTTCCAAAAGCAAATCCAAAAGACGTTATACAAATAGTCAAAGATAAGACACACTTTTTTATTACAGATACGTATAGGTATTCCAAGCAAATTCCCGGAGTAATAGAGGCCTTAAATGAATTGAAAGACAAATTTAAACTCGCTGTAATTACAAATTCGAGTATGGAAGAGGCTAAAATTTTGCTAAAAGCTGCAAAACTGCCAGAAGAATTTTTTGATGATGTTGTGACAGTTGAGCAGGTCAAAAATCCGAAGCCTTATGCAGATGAGATAAAGAAAGTTGAGAAAGATTTGAACACTAAAGTCTTGTACGTTGTCGGAGATACAGTTTTTGATATCATGGCGGGCGAAGCCGCAGGAGCTAAAACAGTAGCAGTTCTGAGCGGATATCACAGCAGCGAGCAGCTGCGCGGCGCAAATCCAACTTATGTAATTGAATCTGTGGCAGAGCTGCCAGATTTAGTTTTTGGACGAATATGAGTAGAAAATAGGTAACTTTAAAATTACAGATAGTTCAATATTATTATAATGGCAGAGGTAATAAAATATGAAACAATATTTTTCGTTATTGGGATAGCCGCGGGCTTAATTTTAATACTGCCATTTTTTAGCGCACTTGTCTTTGCCGCAGTATTTGCATTTATGCTTTATTCTATTCACAAACAGCTTACAAAATATATGTCTGAAACCGTGAGCGCCGCCTTACTCACATTTTTAGCTATGGCTGTTGTAATAACATTTTTAGGTTTTGGCGCTAAATTAATTTTGGATGAATTGGCAACAGTTTATTCTTATTTTATCGGACTAGATTTCGAAACATTATTTGCTGGTAGAGAAGATTTGGCAGCATCATTTGAAGCGCTATCTGGCTTCGTTTTCACCAAGCTGATTAGTTATTCATCTTCATTTGTATCTAAGTTACCTTCCTTAGCAGTATCATTCGTAGTATTTGTCTTTTCGCTGTTTTTCTTCATAAGAGATGGAGAAAAAACTTTCTTATGGGTAGAAAAGAATTTACCGTTAGCAGAAGCAACTAAGAAAGGAATTTTTAGAGACATCAGAAATTATGCTAGCGCGTTCATTAATGTCTGGCTAGTTATAGGTGCGGTTCAGGCTTTAATGGCGGCAATTGGTTTCTATTTATTCGGTATACCTTATCCAATAGTTGCTGGAATAATAGTAGGTTTATTATCAATACTACCTTCGGTAGGTCCATTTGCTTTGTATTTGCCAGTAGGTGTGTATTACTTAAACACAGATCCAGTAATCGGAGCAGGGATACTAATTTACGGAGGAATTGTAGGAAGCGTTCTTGATTATGTAATTAGACCTTATTTAGCAGGCAAGTGGTCAAATGCACATCCGCTTGTTATATTATTAGGGGTCTTTGGTGGACTAGTATTTTTAGGTCCGGCAGGATTTATAGTTGGTCCAATAGTGTTATTGATAGCTACTTCGTTTTTAACGGAAATAGGACTGCGGAGAGCTGTTTAAATGGACTATATCCAGAAGCCCATATCGCTGCAGTTTGAACCAGTAATAGCAGAGAAGACAAGAACAATCGTCATGGCTGTTAGTTTAATATTAATCGTTGTATTTACTTATTTGTCATATGTGGCTTGGAGCTTTACTCGAGGAACAAAATTTGAAGTTTATAGTTTATTAGTTATGCTGCCAGTTATAGTAGGATCTGTTTTATTTGTTTTCTTGGTTACTCTTGGAACGAAAGGATTTCATAAAGAATACAAGGAACTTAAGCGCTATAAAGTAAGATTTAACAGCCCTTAGTAGCATCTGAAAACGTTTTTGCGTCTTCGCTGTTATGCTTTACTACTAAATTATTTTTTGTTTTTTTCAAATCTTCCGGCTTAAAGAATTTCCATTCAGTTGAGAATTTGACTGCGAGCCAAGCTTCCGCATTGAATATTTTTGCAAATTCCTGAAGCTGTCTGACTTGTTCGTGCTCGAAATATTGCTGTTTGTATTTTGTTGATTTGCATTCTACAGCCATAATTCTGGAGCCATTTGATGCCAAAACATCAGGAGAATAAAATCTCTGAACTCCAGAACCGGCAGCTCTAATTGCCCCAAAGTTAGCGCCCCACATCATAGTTACTAATTCACGTTCTGCAGCCGAGCCCTTTTGTTTCATAGTAATTTTATGTTACAAGGGTATATTTATTTTGTGAATATTTCTACTATGTCGCCGTCTTTTAGAATATGACTTATGCCGACTTGCATACCAGGGAATTTAGCACTTAAACCCCACACTTTAGCATATTTGAACTTTAGCAGGAAATCTCTATGAATTTTTTCTGTTAAATCTTTGACGGTCGAGTCTTTTCTAATAATTATTGGTTTAGGAGCAATTTTACCTCTGGTTTTAGTTTGCACTCGTATTTTATTTGCTTTTGACCAGATAGTCGCCAGTATTTTTTCATCATCAAGGTAAAATAATTGTGGATAAGTTATATTTAATTTCGTAACTTGCCGTGTATAGATTATAGCAGCATTGTTTTTAGTTAATTCCACATCCGCTTTTTTCATTTCATTTTCTATTAATTTAAGCTCTTGCTGCGGATTTTTTGCTCCATTTAAAACTACACATATAAAATCTGCGTCTCTTATGAATGCAGCATATTGTCTATTAGATTCTGAAAAACCTTCGTAAATAGCAGGAATTTCTATTCCCTGCAGCCAGATATTTTCAAATTTCATCATACGGATTTCGGGCTCATTTGTTGTAAATTCATATTCTTCTATTCTGACTTTATCTTTTGATAGATGCTGAAGAACAGTAGATTTGCCGGAATTTGGAAGGCCTATAAAAACAACTTGCGATGCTCCTTCTCTAACGATGATTAAAGATTTACTGCCTGCTTTCTTTGAACTTTCGCTATCTTTCTTCAGAACTGCAAGGCGTTTTTTTAACTGATTTCTTAGCTTTTCAGTTCCCTTGTGTTTTGGAACTGTAGTAAGCATTTTATTCAAAGCTTTTATTTTTTCAGCCGACGTTTTTGCGTTTAAATACTCAGCTTCAGCATTTACATATTCATAACTTACGTTAGTTGGCATAAGTTTATTGCGCTATTTGGACTTAAAAAGATTTAATAATTTAACATGGCTCTGAAAGCTATGATAATAGCCTATGTTCTTATAATTGCTAAATCTGGCACAGAGAAAAGTGTTGTTTCAGAACTTAAACATTATAAAGAAATAGTTGATGCTGAAATTCTTTATGGTGAATATGATATACTTGCAAAGATAAAAGTGAAAGAGATAGCCGATTTAAACGAATTTCTTTTAAGCAAAGTTAGACGAGTAGACGGCGTCGAAAAGACTTCTACGCTTATATCCGCAGCTTAATTATTTCCCATAGCGTCTTTTTCTAGCAGAATATGACATTATAGCTCTTACGAAATCTTCTTTTGTAAATTCTGGCCAGTATTTTTCACTAAAAAAATATTCGGCATAATCTGTTTTCCACATTAAAAATCCAGACGTTCTTAATTCGCCCGAAGTTCTTATTACTAAATCTACTTCAGGAACTGCTGCGGAATACATATGCGCTTCGAACAGCTCTTTCGTTATGTGCTCTGATTTTAATTCTCCAAGCTCTATTTTTTTAGCAATTAATTTTGCAGCGTCTATAATTTCCTGTTTGCCGCCATAGCCGGCAGCTATATTAAAATTAAATTTAGTATGTTCTTTGGTTTTTTCTTCCATTTGTTTTATTAGATTTTGTATATTTTCTGGAAATAGCGATAAATCTCCTATGAATTTGAATTTTATTTGATTTTCATATATTTGTTTGTCTTCTAAAAATCTCTTTCCAAAGTTTTCTCCAATTTTAAATATTGTTTCTATTTCTTCTTTGGTTCTTGAAAAATTTTCAGTTGAAAATAACCATAATGTTAATGAATTTATTCCTAATTCTTTACACCAGCCAAGAACTTCTTCAATTTTCTTAGCACCTTGTTCGTGTCCGAACCAGACAACCTCGCCTAATGTATGCGCAAATCTTCTATTTCCATCACAAATTATTCCGATATGTTTTGGTATTTCGAGATCATCTTTTACCATTAGACCTTCTTATTATCTTTTATTTTACGCCAAAAGTCAAAAAATCTTTTTGCTTCTGAAAGCTTTGGGAATAAAACCCATACTATAGCAAGTAAAACTATCATTGCAACAGCTGCAAAAAATCCGAGCATAAAAAAGAACAATGAACTTAAGCTAACATCTATTACTACCATTTGTAAATTCGTAGATATAAACTTTAAAAGTCTTTATGAAGATGAAATTTTATGGGATTTCCCGAAATAGTTGTCGGTTTGATGGTATCTGCTAGCTTTTTGATTGGGCAACTCATTTATCAGTTGGCACTAGAAGAAGTGGATAAGTTCAGAAATAAAATAATTAATTTGACCGCTCCAGGAGCAGCTATGTTTCTTGGGCTTTTCGTTATGCCTGTATTACAGATGCAGCAGGAGTTAGTACTAATATTGCTCGGAATTGGTATGGTTTCTGGACTATTGACAGCAGATTTGAAACAGAATATAAGAAATTCGGCAATTAGTTTTATTTCTTTCTGTGGTGTTTATGTTTATTTCGTTTATGTTTTAGTTTATGCTTAACAATCCTATGCAATAGTTTATTTTTCCTGATTTTATTATGTTTGATGTGCTTCTTCCCAACTTTGTGCCTATCGGTATGTTTCTTCTTAAATAAATTACTCCAGAAGCTTTTCTTATTTTTCTTTGCATTAGCTTTTTGCTGTGTTTTTTTCAGATGTTCTTTATGTCGTGCTCTTTCTTTTGCCAATGCAAGCGCTTTTGCTTGAGCTTCTTTTCTGCTTTCCAAATAAGATTGCCACCAGCTCTTTCTAACTTTGCTTTTTTCAACATTTACGTGACGTAAAATTACTGAGTGCTTCTTCCGTAAATGATTGAGCAGAGCTTTTCTATCAGCTTCTTTGCCATCATAATAGTGGTTTATTTGCCTTAATTTCTTTTGCGCATCTTGTACAATCGCTCTGCTGTGTCTATCTTTATTGTGTTTATGTCGTCTTATTGTACTTTCGAGATTTGCTTTTTGATTATTCTTCATAGCTTTGAGCCTATGTTCAAGAGCTATAAGCGTATGTTCCTTTTCTTTGAAATCTCTTATTTGACCATCTTTTAATTTTCCTAAATCTTTGAGATGTTTTTCTTCATCTTGCTTACTTGATTTACCAACTTTTGATGTTTGATGAATTCGTTTCAAATTATCAAATTTATCTTTTAGATTTTTTTCTTCATCCAACTCATCTTTGTATTTATTTAGCGTATTGAAATCGTTCAATAGAGCGTTTTCTGCATAATTTATTTCTCCTACGAGTTTATTTTTCTCTTTTTTACTTATGCTAGAACTACCTAAATGTTCTCTTAATTCTGTTAAGATTTTTTGTTTCTGTACCAGTCTTGCTTTTTCGTGTTTAACATTTAATCCAATGTTAGTATGTCTTAATCCATAAGCAGTTAAGAGTAATATTAATACAGCAATTCCGATTGCGATGCTAAAGAAATATTTCTGAAGCAATGATTCTATGCTATTTATCGCTCCAAATATTCCTGTTACTTCAAATATGTAAGTTGATATTCCTACAGAATTACTGGATTTTGTTTCAACTCCTAAGACATATGTTCCTGCTATGAGTCCGCCTGGAAGGTTGAAGGACTTTGTTAATGAAGTCGTAGAGTCAACGCTCGCTGTTTCAACTTCAGTAAGAATTATTTTATCACTCATATCTTTGATAGTGTATTTTAATTCAACTTGCTCTGTTTCCCTGCTTTTCAAATTGAATACTCTTACGTCGACTATTAAATTAGAACGAGGCGAGAGTTCTTTGTATTGCGGATCGACGTAAAGATTGCTGTCGAATAAAACATTATAGCTTTCCAATTCTATTATTATTGGAATAACAGCTCTTTTGTCATCCGAAACAATATTTAATTTGCCAGTATATATGCCTGGAGAGAAAGCAGATTTACCAGGTATTGCTGACCTGAAACGCAAATCAACAGAATTAGTTTCTCCTGAATCTAAAGAGAATTTTTGTTCTGTTACATCAATTAAGCCACCTCCGCCGACTAAAGAAAGAGCAAATTCTCCAGCATTTACATCTGTATTTGTAATTCGTACGGAAATAGTGCTTGTTTCTCCTGTTTTGATTAAATTCTTTATTAGGAATTGATCTGTTTCAAAATTTACTGCATAAGCGGGGCTAAGGATTAATGCCAAGGCTATAATTACAATTAGCAACCTCTTATTTTCCATATGATTATTTGAATAACCTCCTCGGTAGTTTTAATTGTTGTTTCCTACTGCGCAGTTTAAACATATGAAGAGCTAATAGAGATATTGCGAATAATAGCGAGATTGCGATAACAGTTTTAATGAATGACTCTTCTTTCAGTAATGACTTTATATCTCCCAATATGTTGAAAGTGCTGCTAGCAGTTGCAAATTCTCCATTATGAGTGAGTTCAGCAATTAAGACGTAAGTACCAGGAGTTAATTCTGGCAGTTTGATTGATTTGATAAGAACTTTTTGTCGAGTTATTGATACTATTTCACTATCTTCGTAATATTTCTTTCCAGAAAAGTCTTTTATGAAATAATTTACAGTAATATCTTGTGCTTCGGCATAATCGCCGCTGTTTATCAAATTTACCTGATAAGTTAATGTTCCAGACTTCAATATGTTCTTGAATACAGACGGAATGTTTAGAGCTATATCTATTACTCTTTTGAAAGATTCTATTTCCAGTATTACCGGAATTTCAGTAGAACTTCTGGCTAGGTTATCGACAACATTCCAAGTTATTATTAGCTTTCCGGTAAATGTACCTTTGGTTTCTCCTAGGAATGTTACTTCCATAGTTATTTTTTCACTTGGCTGTAATGTTATTATTTGAGCCTCAGCTATATTAGAGCTATCAAATATTATATTTGGAGCGCTTGTTGCAACTGATACGTGCACGTTAGGAAGGTTTCCTTCTACATTTACTTCTATTGGAGAATTTTCATTATTAGTTAAAGTTAAAGTTTGCTTAAATTGTGCCATCTGCTGTCTGAGTCATTATACTTTTGTATAGATAAGTTAGTTTCATTTAGAGCGGATACACTCGTTAAATTGTAAGTGAAATTCAAATCTATTATAGATGCAGTAGTTAAATTTGTTATATTTAAGAATCTGCTTATAGTGCTTATGTTGACATTTCCAGTTGTATTTGCAGGGGAGGGGGCCGGAATAGTTGCAACGTCTGAAATAAGTATGTTCGAACCATTTACACTGAATATAGTATTATTGTAACTGGCATTAAACAATAATCCATTTACAATGTTTATCTTTCCGTTCAAAGTTATAGAGCCCGAATTAGTTAGAGTTACGTTAGATGCGTTTGAAATATTCAATTGGTCTTGATTATTTAATGCTAAAGATGCGAAACTTACATTGCCGGCACT
>JAGVWH010000011.1 GCA_018304365.1 Nanobdellati archaeon | reverse complement strand
GCTTAAATTCTTTGGATATATTGGCAGCAGTATTATTAGCGCCGGTTTGATTTTAGGATTGTGGCTTTTTTGGATTTATTTCAACACAGCAAAAGTAGGACATCCTAATACAGCAATTTTATCTATGTTGCTGGTAATATCGGGCTTACAAATATTGTTATTTGGTTTCTTAGCAGATATGCAAAGGAGAATATAGCAAGTTTTTTAACACTTAATGAAAACCGCCGATCGGGTGATTTGAATTCCAACAGCGCTAATAACAGGCATAACAGGACAAGATGGATCATATCTCGCTGAATTTTTATTAGATAAGAATTATGAGGTATGGGGTATTATAAGAAGAGCGAGTACATTCAATACTAAACGAATAGATCATTTATATAGAGATGTACATAAGCCAAGAAAATTACATTTAATTCATGGGGATTTAACCGATGGTAGTTTTCTTGGTCGTCTCATACGGAAAATAACTCCAGATGAAATATATAATTTAGGAGCCCAAAGTCATGTAAGAGTTAGTTTTGAAATGCCAGAATATACTGCAGATGTGGTTGGTATGGGTACTTTGCGGCTTCTAGAAACCATAAGGGATTCAAAGCATAAAACGAAATTTTATCAGGCATCTTCGAGCGAAATGTATGGCGGCACATATAATGGTATGATAGACGAAACTACGCCATTACGGCCCCGCAGTCCATATGCGTGCGCTAAGGCTTTCGCACATCACACAACACAAAATTATAGGGAAGGTTATGGTATTTTTGCAGTCAACGGAGTTTTATTTAATCACGAATCTCCTCGCAGAGGAGAAACTTTCGTAACGCGCAAAATAACGCGCGGTATTGCTTCAATATTGGCAGGGCAAGAGTCCAAACTTTATCTTGGAAATTTAGAAGCAAAGCGAGATTGGGGCTATACGCCAGAGTATGTTGAGGCTATGTGGCTTATGTTGCAGCAAGAAAAGCCAGAAGATTATGTTATAGCTACGGGAGAATCGCACAGCGTTAAAGAATTTTTACAGGAAGCATTTAATTATGTGGGTTTGGATTGGGAAAAACACGTGGTGATCGATCCTCGTTATTATAGGCCAACTGAAGTAGATGTATTAATAGGTAATCCGGCAAAAGCCAAAGCTAAACTAAATTGGCAGTCAAAAACTACATTTAAGGAATTAGTTAGAATAATGGTAGATGCAGATATGCGCGAAGCGGGGCTGAAATGATGGAATTAACATATTTGAAAAATAAAAAAATAATAATTACAGGCGGGAATGGTTTTCTGGGCAAAAACGTAGTAAAGAAATTAATGCAATTTGGAATCCAAAAAGAAAATATTTTTGTTCCGGGATCAAAAGAATATGATCTCACTGAAAAATATAATATTGCGCGTATGTTTAAAACTTTTCCAGCAGACGTAGTAATACATCTTGCAGGCAGGATCGGAGGCATAGGTGCTAATATGGAAAGACCGGCAACGTTTTTTTACGATAATTTAGTTATGGGCGTTAATTTAATGGAGTTATCTTATAGAAATAACGTAGATAAATTCATATCTATCGGTACAACCTGCTCCTATCCGAAAAATGCGCAGATGCCTCTCAAGGAAGAATATTTATGGGCTGGATATCCTGCAGAAGAAACTGCGCCTTACGGTTTGGCTAAAAAAATACTTATAACTCAGTCCGAAGCTTATAGGAAACAGTATAACTTCAATGCCATACAATTACTTCCTGTAAATTTATATGGTCCTGGAGATAATTTTGATCTTGTGACGTCACATGTCATACCGGCGCTTATAAGAAAATGTTTAGATGCATTAGCAAATAATGCAAAAACACTTACTGTATGGGGTACGGGTAGCGCAACCCGGGATTTTTTATACGTTGAAGATGCGGCTGAAGCTATCGTATTAGCTGCAGATCGTTACAATTCATCACAGCCAGTAAATATAGGGAGTGGCAAGGAAATTCCCATAAAACAAATAATTGAAACTATTTGTAAAATTACGAATTATAGTGGTAAAATAATATGGGATAGTTCTAAGCCCGATGGAACACCAAGAAGATGCGTTGATACTAGTTCTGCAAAAGAGAAATTTGGATTTGAAGCTAAAACGCCTTTAGAACTGGGTCTTGAACGAACAATAGCTTGGTACAAGGAGAATTAGATATGGGATTGCGGCAAAAATTATCACAGTATTATAATGAAGATTTGAGAAATATGTGCATATCTATAATACCGCCAAATCAAAAAGTATTACAGATAGGTTTGCGTTACGGCGAATTTATAACAGCATTAAAAACCTCAGACGCCTTAGGTATTGATGAGGATCAGAAAAGCACAGATTTCCGTTTTCTGCAGTCCAAGCCCGAAGATATAGAACTTAGCGAAAAGTTTGAGTATGTTATATTCTCATCTTTAGGCTACAGCGAAGATATTTATTTGGCATTTAAGAATTTGAAAAAAGTTTGTAACGAAGACACGCGTATAATTGTTTACTATCATAATTATTTTTGGGAACCAATACTAAAATTAGCAGGAAAAATTGGACTGAAAGAAATACAACCGATACAAAATTGGTTAAGCGCAGATGATATAGAAGATTTTCTCAAAGCGGTTGATATAGAGATAATAAAACAAGGAGAGAGATTTTTGTTACCAGTATACATACCGCTAATATCTACTTTTTTGAACAAATATGTCGCCAGAGTACCATTTTTAAGGGCATTTGCCTTGACAAAATATGTAGTTGCCAGAGTAAGACCTAATAAAACCAAATCTGTTTCGGTTAGTGTTATAATTCCCGCAAGAGATGAACGCGATAATATAGAATTAGCAGTTCAGAGAATGCCTAAATTAGGTAAGCATACAGAAATAATTTTTGCAGAAGGCAACTCTAAGGACGGCACTAGGGAAGAAATACAGCGCGTAATTAAAAAATACAAGAGAAAAGACATAAAATTACTTGTGCAAAGCGGAAAAGGTAAATGGAATGCGGTATCCGAGGCATTCGATATTGCCAAAAACGATTTACTAATAATTTGCGATGCAGATTTAACTACCCCACCCGAAGATTTAACAAAATTTTATGATGTATATTCGGAAGGAATAGGAGAATTCGTGAATGGAACGCGCCTTGTTTACCAAATGGAAAAACAAGCAATGCCATTTAAAAATTTAATAGTGAATAAATTTTTTAGCATAGTATTTTCTTGGATTCTAAACCAAAAATTAACAGATACTTTATGCGGTACAAAAGTTATATCAAAAGATAATTATAATAGAATGAAGGAAATGAATATTTTTGATCCCACAGATAAATTTGGAGATTTTAATTTAATATTCGGAGCCGCAAAATTGAATTTAAAATTTATAGAAATACCTGTTAGGTATAAAGAACGCGGCTACGGAGAAACTAAAATAAGCAGTTTTGGATCGGGCTGGACATTGCTGAAATCCAGCATTAGAGGTATGAAGAAAGTAAAATTTGTTTAGCAGTTTATTATATATTTAGTTTCATCATCAAATATAGTTTTGCCGCCGTAATGAGATAATGCAAAATCATTCTTATTTGATAATTGCTCTTTGATTTGTATATTAAATGGCTCTCTGTATATACGTCCGTTTAAATAACTATAGGTAAAGTGATCGCGATTTATTATAACGTAAGATACGTTATATTTTTTACAGAACGCGTACATATCTACTATGTCATCAGAATAATATGCAGAAAAAAATGCATTCAGCCTATTTTTAATAACTTTATAATACTCCTTATGATAAGGTGCTGTAAGTTCGTCCATAAATATCACTGTATGCTTGGTAAAAATTGGAATGCAGTCTAATTCTTTCGGATGGCCGGCAATTATAGCTTGTTTATCGAGAGCGGAAATTGTAGCGTACATATCTTTATCTCCACAAATAGTGTACGCCGCGGGTATCTTTGGCACAAAGAATACTAGGGATAATATTATTACACTCAAAAGCAGCAAACCTTTTATTTTTTTGCTAGATATAGTGTCTAAGAGTTTAGATAAACCAGCGCTAGTAGCCGCGAAAATATATATAGGTATTGTAAAAGATATATATCTATTTGGAAAATAAAGATAAAAAAATAATGCAAACGCTGTTGCGAATGCTAATACGCTCACTAGTGCCATGTAGTGTAACTCCTTCGGAAGAAGTTTTTTTCCGTAATATAGGAGAAAAATTAATCCTATAATACCAAATATAACTAAAGAACTCAAATAAATTGGATTAGATATACCTGTATTCTGATAATTAAATATTGAGTAAATTGTATCTTTTATTGAATCTGTGAAGGGTAATGAACCTCTGAATACAGGAACTCTGCCGCCAGTGTAATATTCTGGCATAGCTATAGCCTCGAAAATATTTGTCATTTGTCCGAAGTTCTTTTTATTCGCAAATGATAGTATGAGTATTGATAAAGGAATTATAGCAGTTAAAAATAATGTTTTGTATTTTTTAAAATCAAATTTTTGCAGATGCAAATTTAGAAGAAAATATGTTCCAAAACTAATTAAGAATGCTGGAGGATAAAAAAGAGATTGCATAATTAATATTATCAACATTTTTAATTTCGAATCCTTAATTAAATAATACATAAATGCTAGACTCAGTGGCCAGCCAAATGCTCTCGATAAGCCGCCGGAAAAATAATAGTAAGTAATACCCATTTGTAGTGTAACTAAAAGCGAAAAAATGAACGCAGTCTTCTTATCTATTACTTCACCAAGCCTATAGGAATATATTACTGCAGCTAAAAATAACACAATGGACAATATTTTTCCCGCAACGATAAAGTCTAAGTGATTATTTATGAAACCGTAGAAATATAAAAGAGTTGTTGTTATGGGAGCCTGCGAACTTTTTGTATACTCTGCCATTATATCATTTTTAAATAAATCTTTATCTTCGAATTGATGAACTAGATAAATTATTCTTGAATCATCATTTATTTTGTAATCGTCTGTTACGCTACCTAAAGATAAAAATGATATACAAAGGCCTAATATTAACAGCGAAATTAGTTTGATATATTTGGATTTCATTTTTTAGGCCTAAGGAAAAATTCTATGTGGGGCGCTATTATTTCTCTTAAAATTGGAATTTTAATTAGTGGCTTGATGCTTGTAAAAAATCTAGGCTTAATGTCTATTATATCAAAATTATTTTTTATTATATTTTCAGCACTGCGAAGTGTTGTTTTAACTAAGCCATAATTTTTAAACGAGCTTTGTGTTTGCCTGTAGAAATTTTTGTATATGTAGAATGGCAAATTTCCTGGAAGATAGTGAAGCGGACTTATGCTATGCCCGCCCATAAGCGAATAAAAAGGCGGAAAGCTTATGTATATTAAAGAGTTTTCAGTAGCGATATTCGCTATGGATTTAGTTAGCCTAGCCTGTTCCTCAATATGCTCTATGACACTCGAAGCAAATATGAAATCAAAAGAATTATCCTTGAATGGCGGATGTGTGATATCACCGCGCACGGTGAATATTTTTTTATCCTTGTATTTTTCCTGGGCAAATGGCAGAGGATTTAAGTCCAAACTATAGAAATTAGTTTTTTCATGTTTTTCAGAAAATTCATACACATAACCCCCAATGCCGCTTCCTATATCTAGAACTCTCTTGGCGAATTGTAAGCCGTATTTTTGCAAATCTTTGTGTATTAGGCTTGCTTGGTATCTCTGAAATTTAAAATAATTCTCTACGCTTTGTTTTCGTATAGCAGATAGTTTCAATAGCGTAGTAAATTCGCTTAATCTCATTTATTATAACCGTGCAGATACTCTTAAAAGATATTCTATATGATAATACATATGGACGTTTGGATGGAGAAATTCCTTGAACGTATTATTTATTTATTCAATACAATAGATACATATTTTCTTATATCTGGTATATTTTGTTATGTAGCTTTTAGTTTTTTATTAGCTATGCCTATTAATTTCACAAGCATAATAGTATATAGCTTGTTTCTTTACGCGATGTTTAAACTCGGAGATTTTTATCTTTATTATTCATTTATGATTCCTGTTTTTATTTATTTATTTTACTTAATACCGAACTTCGATATAATTTTATTTTCAGGATTACTTCTAACTAGTATAGTATTTTTTTACCTTTCACAATTTTTTCTTTATAGTGTACCATACATGATAATTCTTAAAGATATAACGCTTCCATTTAGAATAATAGTTAATTCCATGATAACTTTTGCACCTACGTCTTCAAGTGCAATAATGTCTATATTTTTTTCGTCTATGCTTACAATGCTGCTATTTTTTCAGCCTAATCCATTGAATTATAATTCAGCAGGTCTTTTGGGATTTATTCTAGCAGCATCTTTGCTTAACAGGTTGTTTTTACCTAAAACATTTCAATCAGGAGATTTTAAGCCGGAAGAGCGCAGGAATGTAAAAAGAGTTATTTATCTTAATATAGATGGCTGCAGGCACGATAGATTTAACCAAGCGAATCTGCCATTTATGCGCTATTTGGAACAAAATAGTGCTTATTTCAAGAATGGAGCAATAACTGTCTACCGCGCATTAACTAACCCCGCTTTTGCAGCCATACTTACTGGTGCTACACCTAAAGAAAATGGAGTTATGGATAATAACTTTCATTCGGGCCTTAAATTGGAAGCTCTGCCAGATTTAGTAGATACGATACTTTATGGAAATATACATATAAAGGACATAACGAAACCAAATTGGACATCAAAAGTTGTATCCTTGCCCAAGTACGGTGTTAAATCTGATGATGTACTCATAAATATGTTAAAAGAAGATTTGCTGAATAACAAAGCACGTTTATTCATAGCAGATTTGAGCGATGTAGATATAGCTGGACACGCATATGGTAGCGAGTCTAAACACTATATTAAAGCATTGCAAAGAATAGATAATAGAATTGAGAAATTTTTTAATTGGCTTAAAATTAATAAATTAGACAAAGATACGATTGTAATTATAGGATCGGATCATGGCCAAGCCGGTATGGAGCATTCATACATGTTTGCAAAATCTGAAAAGTATGTACCGCTGATATTTTATGGCGAGGGAATTAAGCACAAAGTTATAGATTATATACCATCTATAATGGATTTGAATCTAACTATAAGTTATATTTTGGGATTAAAATATTGCAAATCTGCAAAAGGCAGAGTATTATCTGATATTTTTGATTAATTACCAGGGAGTTTTAACAAATGTTACCGCATCTGCTACTAATGTGCCATTTTTTACACCATGTGCAAACCTTTTGGCAATGTATTTTGGCCTGAAATAAAACTCTTTATAGAATTGATGATAATAATCAAATATAGTATCCCAGTCTAAAGTTGGATGATCATAAACTTCTCTAGGATCGTGAAATATAAAATTAGACCAATCTGCTACTTTAATTACACCCATCTTTTGATAACGCTCAAATAATTGCGTTCCCGGTATAGGGGTTGATATATCTACTTTAGCTATATCTGGATCACTTTCTATAGCTATGTTTATCGTATCTTGCATAGTTTCTTTTGTATCGGCAGGCAAACCAACCATAAAATAACCAAGACTCTCTATACCTACTTTTCTGCAGAGTTTGAAAGCCTTGGGAATATCTTCCACCTTTATTCCCTTTTCAATATCGTCCAATACTTTTTGATTTCCAGATTCTGCGCCAAAACTGGCTCTGTAAACGCCGGCAGCTTTCATAGTTTTTAGCAGATCTTCATCTATGGAGTTTACTCTTATTCCATTCATAACGTTAATCAAAATATCATTTTTGTTGGCAGCTAGACTTTGGCAGATTTTATGAACTCTTGGTCTGAGTATTGTAAACATATCATCCATAACTTGGACTTCTTCAAAACCATAATCCCTGTAGTATTCGAATTCTTTTGCTACGCGTTCAGGACTTTTATATACGTAAGTTGTCCCAAAGACATTTCTCGAACAGTAAGTGCATCTGAATGGACAACCCCTGCTTGTCTCTATTGGAGCAACACGTTTTTTTCTCGCAAGCAACTTAGACATTTTGTATCTATCTAATTTAAACAAATGCCACGCAGGCATTGGTAATTCGTCCAAGTTTTTTAATGGCTCTCTTGGGCTGGTTATTACCGCTCTACCATTTCTATTGAATACTATACCATTAACTTTTGTTAGGTCTTTGGCCGTAAGAAGATCTTTGAAAGTTATATCGCCCGGTCCAACTACAGCTATATCGAAGCTTGTTTCTTCAACAGTTTTTATAGCATTACTTATATAGGATACATGAGGTCCGCCAGCAATAGTAACAATGTTTTTATTGTACTCTTTCGCAATCTTTGCTATTTCATCTGCACGATTTGTATTTTGAATGGTGAATGAAACCCCTATTATATCGGGCTGGAATTTAGATAAGCTTTTTTTCAGTTCAGCATTTTCATTTTGTTCAACTATCATATCGAGAATTTCTACAGAATGACCATTTGATTCTAATATGCTGCCGGCTACAGTAGCTAAGCCAAGAGAAGGTATTATTGGAACAGTACCTTTAATTTTACTCTTTTCATAAGCTTTAGCCTGTGAAGCAGCAACAAGCAAAATTTTTTTATTATCCATATTAGTGTGTCCAGCAAACAATATTTAATTCTATCGTTAAAAATCTTTTTAAGCTTAACCTAATTTGCCAAATAAATGCATATATTAGTTACTGGTGGTGCAGGATTGTTCTCGATGATTTTTCTACAGGAACATTGGGCAATTTAAATAATATAAAAGATAAAATAAAAATATTTAGAGGATCTATAGGCGACAAAGAAGTAGTAAGGCAGGCTTTGAAAGATGTTGATGTAATATTACATAATGCTGCTTTTCTTGGCGTAGTGAATGTAGTAGAGAATCCGTGGAAAGTTTTTCAAGTGAATGCGCATGACAATCATATTTTCTTTGAACAAGTTTTGAATAGTCCCGCAAAGAAACTTATTTTCGCGTCATCGTCAGAAGTTTACGGCGAACCTCTTGAGCTATCAGACAAAAAGAGAACTGGAGAAACAGATTATATTGATTACAGAGTAACGGCCTACGGAATTGCCAAAAAACTGGCAGAAAGCGCCTGCAAAGTTATGTACGAAAATTATGGAATTGATACTTGTTCTTTCAGATATTTTAATGCATACGGACCTCATCAATTATCTTCGCCTTATGGCTTCGTTGCGGGAATTTTTCTGCGCAATGCGTTAGAAAATAAACCTCTTACTATTTTTGGAGATGGGCATCAGACAAGAGCATTTACTTATGTGCAGGATGTCTGCGATGCAAATCTTTTAGCAATAAATACAAAGACAAAAGGAGATTACTTTAACATAGGAACTGAACGCGAGACAACTATGCTGGAATTAGCAAATTTAGTAAAGAAAATTTCAGGAAAAGATATATCTATTATATACGAAGCGGCACGCAGCTATGATTCTAAAAGAAGGTGCGGAGACAGCGAGAAAGCAAGACACGTGTTAGGATGGACTCCTAGAGTAGAATTGGAAGAGGGATTAACTAAAACCTGGGAATGGATGCAAAACAACTCGAAAGCATAATAAAATTGAAAGAAGCCAGAGTAGGCGTTTTTGGTTTGGGCTATGTAGGTTTACCTTTAGCTGTAGAAATAGCTAAAGTTGGTTTTACTACGTTGGGCGCAGATATCGATCATAAAAAATTGGAATTATTAAACGCTGGAATAAATCCACTTAGCGATATGACGTTAGATATAAGTTTTCCGAGATTAGTCGAAAAGAAAATCATAAGTTTTGATTCGCCGGAAAATGTAGCACAAAAATCCGATATAAAAATAATATGTGTTCCTACTCCGAGTAGAAATAAATCTCCTGATTTGACTTTCGTGCGTTCTGTAGCAAAATACATTGGAAAATATGTAAAGCGCGGCGATCTTATTATTAATGAAAGTACAGTTGGTCCAGGAATGACACGTAAAATACTGTGCTCTGTTTTGGAAAGCGAATCTGGATTAACAGCAGGAACAGATTTTTTTGTTGTAGCGTCGCCGGAAAGAATTGATCCAGG